>NZ_AUCT01000045.1 GCF_000429905.1 Desulfatibacillum aliphaticivorans DSM 15576
GGCTTTGCCTGTCCGAGCCGGGCGTTGACCCTACCAACAACCGGGCGGAAAGGGCCTTGCGTTACGGGGTGATCTGGCGCAAACGGAGCCTGGGAACCCAAAGCGAAAAAGGCGACCGCTGGGTGGAACGCATCCTCAGCCTCAAACATACCTTAAGAATGCACGGCCTTCCTGTGTATCCCAGACTCGTCCAAATTATCTCCGACTTCCTGAAAAACCAACCCACAGACCTTGCATGGATCAGTAACCCGGGCTAACTACCCCCTGAAGGCTTACAAAATTTCTTTCTTTCATAGCGATTATATCCCCTTTTATTCAATAGGTAATTCCCGTTGTTTTGGATTGCTAATATCAAATTTGTCTCTGGATACAAGTACCCAAAAAGGTACCTTTGGTGAATAGGTGTCGATATAGAGGCGAAAATCTGTAAACTATCCAATCGATGCCAGATACTCCACTTGCTTTTTCAGTTGCATCGCCTGAAAAAGCACTTCCGCCTTTCTTTCAGCATTAAGTTTTCTCGCAATATTCCTAAGATGCTTTTTTACACCGTCAGCGCTGATATCCATAGCCATGGCGATCTGTTGATTGGAATAGCCCAGGGGAATATAAGATAAAGCCTCAGTCTCACGAGGCGTGAACCCTGCCTTTTGCAGAATCGAAAAATCTTCCGTCTCCCCATGAAGTTCGAATTTTATCAGGAGTACAGGCTTTTTAAGGTCATCCTGGACAACATATGCATGGCACAAAAGGTTTCCACCGGCAAGACTCAGCCTCATACTCCATGGGCCAGTGTTGTGCTTTAAATGTCCGCCGGGCGCAATTTTAGATTGGATCCATTGCTCAATGGGTTGAGGAAGACGCTCAATAAAGCAATCCTGAAAAACACGCCTCAGAAAATTTAACGCCGTTAAAGGGAGTTCAATAATAGAAAGTCGATTGGAAAGAATCGCATAGTTGAGTTTTTCCGACCTTACCAACCAATCCAGGGCGGCTCTTTTATAACCGTTCTCCTGGAACAAAAGATATCCGTTTGCCGCTGAGGCCAGAACAGGGGAAAGGCGCTCCATAAAAATTTTGTCGGTTTCCGTAAACTCCAATTTTTTATCGGTTCGATAAACGCCGAGTCCGACTCCCCTTTCGCCTCCTCCCATCAACCTGGTGCTCATGCAATGATACGTTTGAGTGTGCTTTAATACGAACTCCCTGCAATAATAATCATCTTCATCCATGGGGCTTAGAGACTCATTATACATACTGTACACACCAATGGGAGAAGCAAGGGTTTGCTTCAACAACTTATCCTTATCGCTAATGGAGTAATACAGTTGATCCCAGTTAAACGGCAAAGATGGATTGGTTGTAACATTTTTAGGAATATCACCAGAAAAAACATAAAGGCCCATCCAGCACATAGGAAGATATTTCTTGATGATTGCTTCCAACATATCGGGAATGTTGAAAATATCATCGACAGTATTAACTCCGCAACTAACTTCCAATACTGCCCTTGCAATTTGCTCTCTAAGTCTGAAATCGGATTTCATCCCCCCCCCGGACTGGACTCCAACCTCATATACTCTAATTGCTTTTTCAATTGCATGGCCTGAAAAAGCACTTCGGTTTTTCTTTCGACATCAAATTTCCTGGCAACATTTCGGAGGTGCTTTTTTACTCCCTCATGAGTAATTCCCATGGCCATGGCAATCTGCTGATTGGAGTAACCCAGAGGAAGGTATGATAGGGTTTCTGTTTCCCTGGGAGTAAATCCGGCGCTTTGGAGAATTGAAAAATCTTCTGTTGCCCCATGAAGTTCAAACTTTATTAACAGCATCGGCCTTTTACGATCATCCTGAACCACATAGGCATAGCTGTGCAAGTCGCCGCCCGGGAGGCTTTGTGCTAAATTCCAGGGACCGGTATTTGGCAGGAGGCGCCCGGCAGGAGCGATTGTTTTTTTTATCCAATACTCAATGGGCGAAGGAATCCTTTCTATAAAAGGATCCGCATAAACATCCCGAAGAAAACTCAAGGTCGAAAGAGGAAGTTCCACCAGCCCCAGTTTACCATCCAGTACAGCAAAATGAAGATTTTCAGACTGAGTCAATCGGTCTAAAGCAACCCGCTTCAAACCATATTCCTGGTACATCCTTATGGAGTTGGCAGCGTTAACCAAGAGGGGACTTAAGGCCTGAATCAATTCCCGCTCTTCCTTCAAAAATGGTTTATTTTTATCGGTTCGGTACATCCCCATGGACACCAGGTTTCCGTTCTCATAATACAAGGGGGCGACCATGAACTGACGGGTCTGGCAATGTTTGTCTGCAAATTCTAAGCAATACTCCATTTCCTCATCGAACAAATGAGAGACCTCTTCGTATACAGCCGGATAACCAATGGGCACGGTAAGGACGTAGTGACTGAACTTATCTATTGCCTCAATTTCCCTATATAATTCCCCCCAATTAAAGGGCAGAGCTTCATTGGTCGCGGCAGATGCAAGCGTATCATTGATGGCGGAATAGACGGCAACCCAGTCTATATGAAAATACCTTTTTAAAGTATACTCAACCACATTATGCAGATCGCCGTAATCATTGATTTCATTCAATCTTGAGCTAAGCTCAATGCTCGCATCAGCAGTTTTCGTATTTAGTGTCCCAGACCTCATATTTGATCCCGAACTCTTCCTGTGTTGGGAAAATTTTTGCACGTAATATCAGGGAAATGATACAAGTGGACTTGAGTCGAAACAGATTATACTCTCCTTATCACACCTATGCATCCACTTCGCTTTTCAGTTTGTGTGAACTGACAATATGTCTATCTCACCAAAAATTCAAGTATATTTTGCTACCTAATGAGTATAGAAAGGCTGCAAGACGGGAGCGCAAACTCAAGGGTTAAAAAATTGGTTATAAGGGCTGATTAGAAAATGAGGATTTTAGGGGCTATCGGGGACAAGTAGCAGCCAGGGCGTAAGAGGCCAAAAAAATCGACGCCAGCAAAACCAGCACCGCCGCACCCACGACGCCCAACTCTCTAAAGTAAATTATTTTTCTTTCCCTAATCCAGGAATAGCCTATTAAAAAACCGAGCATGAGCGCCCCTCCTATTAGGAATATCAGCGAACTCGCCCACTGGTTCGTAAAATTGTCTATGCGGGCTTTTTCCGAGGAGGCCGGCAAATACCGCACAGGGACGGCGTCTCCGATTTCATATCCGGAGTTGGAATATTTGGATGTGACGGTGCGCTCAATGCGGGATTGGTCCAGGTAGGTGAAGACGGGATGCAAAGCCGGGCTGTCTCCGCTCTTTACCAGGTCAACGACACGGCCTTCCGTTTTTTCGCCGGAAAGGATGAAATAGGCGGAATGCGCGGCGAATGATAAGGCCGCCGCGAAAAAGAAAAGCACAATAATCGCCAGCCATAAGTTAACCGCTTTGGAGGAAATGCTTTGACGGTTTTTCCCGGCCGCTTCCGGCAAAGAGGTTCCGGCGGGCGCCGCCAAAAACGCCCATAAAACCAAAACAAGAACCACCAACCCGAAAATTGCTATTGCTAAGGTCATCCCCCGGCCCTTTCAATATATTATCCCTTGTATTATAAACAGGTTGGATGAATTTAGCACAGATTCTATAAAATTTCCAGCAATTTACGATAGGCGTCCATGGCGTGCTGTACGCAGTCAATGCGGATGGTCAGGGTTTTGGAGCGAATGCGAATGGCGCCGGCCACTTTGGGATCGCCCACAAACAGGGAGGAATGCTCATTGGTGTATTGGAGGGAGACGAGATTGGCGACCGCAAGGTCGATGGCTTTCAGGTATTTGGCTTCATGCTCCTTGTCGCCTACCTTCCGGGCCATTTCCAGGGCGTAGGCCAGGGATTCCGTGTATACCCCGTCCGAGGCGGAATGGGCTTTTCCGCCGGAGGCGGCGAACCGGCCGGGATATTTGTCCGTATCCTGGATTTTCAGCAACTGGTCGTTCAGAACGAAAATCGCTCGGGCGTATCGAGGGTCCGGGTTGATTTCATAAAGCGCGCTCAGGGACATGGTGTGCCAGGGCACGTAAAAAGGCCGGTAATTATCGGCCATGCGGTCCACGTACTCTCCCAGGTAATGCTCCTGGGCTTTGACCGCCAATTCCAGGGCAAGGGGGTCCTTGAACCGCCGGTAGTGCTCCACCAGCCCCAGGATGGCTTCGCCGGAGTAATAGGAAAGGAGATAGTCCTCATCCATCATTTCATCTTCGGGCGGTTCGATGAAAAACGCCTTGAACGAGCCGTCCCCGGCCATAAGCGCCTGGATTCCCCGCACCAATCGTATTGCTTTTCTATGATAGCGCGCTTCGCCGTCCTTTTGAAGGACGTAAGGGCTGGCGGCCAAAACGCGCAAAGCTATCCCGCTGGCGCCCAGGGAGGCTTTATCGTTAAAATAGATATAGCCTTTGCCATCCTCCTCCCTGTACCAATGGGTGAAGATATGGCTCAGGTTGTTCTTGTGAGCGGTCATGAGATCCGGGTCCGAGGCGGCCAGCTCGGCCATCAGGCGGGAAGCCATAAGCTGGCGGATGGCGTTGTTTGTCTGGGCGTATTGCCGCCGGATGGGATCGTAAAGGTATACAAAGGTGTTGTCGGATTGGAGGCTGCCTAAAAACCACGTCCGGGCCAGGGCGTAGGAATCCCTGATGGACGATTTAAGATTATGGACGTTCACCTCGCCGCGGCCGGAGGCGGGGTCTCCTGCAGGCGCTCGCTGGGGGCACGCGAGTCCCAGGAGAAGGCAGAACAGAATGGATGCAGCCAAACGCAGGGGCATGGCTTACCCGTTCCCTATGAGAGCTTCCGCAGCTTTTTCCAGCTCCTGCTCGCTGTCCCGGATGATCCCTTCCAACTGGGCGGGCGTCACCGGAGAATGGTCCATATAATCTTCGTCCAGGCCGTAAAGCAGGGTGTCGGTCCCCGTGCCCGTGCCTCCCAGCATGACGGCGTAATCCGCCAGATGCACGGCGTAAACCAAGGATTTATATTCCGGATCGGCGTTGGCCGGATGGTGGTGATGCGTGACCACCTGGGCCAGGGGATCGGGCAGGTTCCAGTGGTTGGCAAGGGCTTCCCCCACCTCGCAGTGGGTGGTTCCGGTGATTTCCATTTCCGCAGCCAGGAAGTCCGGCGGTTCGTGGGCTTTGGCGGCGGCTTCCAACTCCTCGCCATGCCCCGCCAAATGGGCGGAAATCACGCCTTTGCCGATATCGTGCATAATGCCTGCGGTATAGGCTATGGGGGGGCTGGCGCCCTGACGCGCTGTCCGGGCGATTTCCCTGGCTGCAATGGCGGTGCGCAGGCTGTGCCTCCACAAGGCGCCCCGTTCGGAGTTATAGCCCTCCAGGGGATCGTTAAAAACATGAGGCACGCACAATCCCATGGCGATGCCGGCCACCATATTGCCGCCCACGTAGGATACGGCGCGCTCCACGGTTTCTATTCTTACGGCAAGCCCAAAGGCCGCACTGTTGACCAGACGCAAAACATTGCCCGTAAGCACGGCGTCATTGCGCACCACCGCCACGATCTCCGCGATACTGTGATCCGGGTCCGAGACAATGGTCATGAGCCTGGTGGCGCTGGCGGAAAGGGGCTTCATGCTGCTAATGCTTTTAAGGATGGCTTTTTTATTGGTCATAATAAACCCCTGAAGGCGTCTTTATAAAATGAGAGGATATAATCCGTTTTAAAAGGCGATCAGTCTATCTCCACCTTTTGAATCTTCTTTTTGGGTTTGCGAGGCAGTTCGGCTTCCAGTTCTTCAATGCGTTTTTCCACCCGCTTTTGGTGCTTCTTCCAAAACTCAATGCGGGACGCGGTGTACTCCTTGCGAAAGCGCCTGAACTCGGCCTCCAGCTTCCTGCGAAGCAAAAAGGCCATTCCGATTGCCAGGGAACCCCGGTTTTCAGCCATTTTCTTCGTCCTCAAAATAGACGCAAAGGTTTTGATCCTCCACCTTGGCCCGAACCACGCTCTTGTCGGCCACGTGCCTGGGGAGCAAAACATGCCTCTTAAAACTGCCTAACCGGACGATTAGCTCATCTTCCGATCGGTTGATATCCACGTTTCCTTTATCCAAAAAGGGCAAATAAAAGCTAACCTTGTATTTATCGCCCTCCTTGGTCAACTGATAGGGCTTGGAATCGTAAAAACGCGTGAGCGGATCTTTTTCTCCGTACACCTTTTCCGCCAGGTCGCCCAACGCCTCATAGCCAAGCACCTCCCCCGCAAACAGGTCCACGGGAAAAATAGGAACCGGCGCAAAAAGCTCCCGGGCATGCTCTACGTATTCGGCCTGTTTTTCCTTCCATTTGGCGAAATACGCATCGGTTACGGATTCGGGAAGCACCCGGTTCATGATTATGGCGTCCACATGCATTTTATAAAGCGAAAAATACATGAAGCCCCGCTGGGTTTCCTTTAAAACGATTTTTTCCGGGTTGCAAACCAGCCGGACCGTGGTGATTTCCGGGTCCTCCAGAACCTTGTCCACCCCTTCGAGCCGGTCGAACAACCCCTTTATCGCCTTGTAATAGTCGTCGTCAGGCAGGGGGATGTCCATCACTTTTTTCGCCACGGGCCGGACGTATTTGACAAAGGTGCGCTGGATCTTGAAGATCTTCTTCATATACCAATCCAGGACCGTGGGAATGCTTATGAACCGGATGGACTCTCCGGTGGGCGCGGAATCCAGGATGATAACGTCATACTCGTTTTCTTTGACATACCGGTTGATGTGCATGAGGAGGCTCAATTCCTCCATGCCCGGCAAAATGGCTAACTCCTCGGCCATGATGCCCTCCACGCCCGTGGTTTCCAGGACTTCGGCTATGTACTCGTAAATGTTCTCCCAGTTTTTCTTGATTTCCTCCTGGATGTCCACTTCCTGAATCCAGAGGTTTTCTCCGACTTTCACCGGGGCGCCCTTGTGCTGCTCCAAAAGGCTTTGGTCCAGGTCGAACACGTCCGAAAGGCTGTGGGCCGTATCCAAAGACATGACAACGGTGCGCTTGCCCGCCATGGCGGACCGAATGCCGGTGGCGGCGGAAACGCTGGTTTTCCCAACGCCCCCTTTCCCTGCAAAAAATATGATTCTCACAAATATCTCCCATGATTTCAGGGATATCGTATTTTATTGCGAGAGAAAGCTCGCATCCCTGAAAATCAAACAGCACAGAATCAGGATACCACTCCAAGACGGTTCAGGTCTATTTTAGGAGCCGGGCTATTTTCGCTTCAGGTACCAACTGGGGGTAATAAAACGGAATATTCTTGTGATATTACTTATTTTTTCCGCTTCCACCTTTCTGGCTTTTTCCAGCTGGGCCAGTTGATTGTCGAATATCTCGGAAAAATACTCCTGGGTGGCCTCAAAGCGCTCCTTGTCCGAGAGTTTCCAACTGCGGATTTCACCCAGCTCTCCGCAATCCAGCCAGTGGCCGCCGCATTGGGGGCACTCCTCCACTTCCACGGCCTTTTTCGGGCTGAAAAAATGGCGCATCATCACCATGTCTGCACAAGCCGGACATTTTTTCCGCGCCTCCAGATCCACCGAAACTTCCGGGTCGCGGTTCAACTCAAGCAGGCTTTCCCCGTCCGACTCCCTGGGATCCGCCAGCTTTTTCAATTCAAACCGGTCGAACCAAATGCCGCCGCAACCGTTTTGGCAGGCGTCCACCTTAACATCGCCCGCCGTCATTTCCGTAAGCTCCCGTCCACATGCCGGACACTTCATATGCTGCCTCCTTGGGGATTAAAAAGCTGTCAATCCGCTCCTATCCAGGTTACCGAGGGTTCTTTTCTTGCGGTGACGCGTTTGAACTTATATTCCGGCCAGCCCATGACCAGGCTGACAAAAACCTTATTGCCTTGGGGAATGCCAAGCTCCCGGCGCATGCCCTTGTTCAGTTTCAGGGTCAGGGTTAAAAAGCCTATGTAGCAGGTCCCCAGGCCCAGGGCGTGGGCGTAATTCGTGATATTGGCCGCGGCTATGTTGCAGTTGTCGCAGGCGAAAGGCGCCTTGGCCGGAGCGTGAATCAGCATAAGGGCCGGGGCGTTGTGCAAAATCAGATCCTTGCCGCTGGCGGCCTGCTCCTTGTAATAATCCATGCCCTCCACATAGCGGCCCAAATTCGCCTTGGGCGCGACAAGGTTCAGAGCGCCGAAAGCCAGCTTTCCCTTCCGGGTTTGAGTCCAATCGGCGAAACGGGCGCCGTAGGAAAAAATCCGGTCCGCGATGCTTTTGATCAGCGCCCGGTCCCCCACCACGGTGTACTCCACGTTCTGGGTGTTGCTGGCCGTGGGGGAATACTTGGCGAGATCCAGGATTTTCTCCAGGACGTCCCGGGGCACGGGCTTGTCCTTGTACGCCCGAACGCTCCGCCGGGTGCGTGCGATCTCCGCATACACCTCGGGGTCGATCAGCTTGGCCTTGGCCGCCGCAATCTGGGTTTGATCCAGGCCGCTGTGCACAATGGCGTTTTGCGGGCAGATAGCCGCGCAATGGCTGCACAAATTGCAGGCCAGAGGGTCCACCACCATGCATTTTCCGTCCACATTCCGAAACACTCCGGAAGTGCATTCCCGCACGCACATCATGCAGTGATTGCATTTGTCTTCCAGCCTGCGAATTTCAATCATAAAAATCTCCCAATAACGATGATGCCCCCTATGGTATCGCGTTATTCGCGAAATGGCAATACCAGGCGGGTCAAGGCAGTCCAATCCCCTGTTTGGCGGCCAGCATCCGTTGCACGGAAGCCCGGCCCATTTCCAACAGGGTCGAGTCCGATTCCAGGCCCTTGCGAATAATATTAAAAGCCGTTTTTATGTTGGGGCCGGGGTGGCAAATCAAGGCCAAATCCGAGCCCGACCGCATGAACTGCTCTACGACAGTTTCAATAGGAAATTGCTTGGCCACGGCCCCCATGTCCAGGTCGTCGGTCATAATCACGCCCTCATACCCCATATCATCCCGCAGCAGGGAGACGACGGCCGGGGAAATGCTGGCCGGCCAGTCCGGATCCAGGTCCGTATACAGAATATGAGAGAACATGACCCCGCTCGCCTGCTTTCTGACGGCTTCCCGAAAAGGAACCAGGTCCTCAGCCTCAAGCTGGGCGCGGGGCGCGTGGGAGTAGGGCAGCTCCAAATGGGAATCCAGAGTGGTGCGGCCGATTCCGGGAAAATGCTTGGCCACGGCCAGAACGCCGTATTCCTGCAAATATTGGATGACATAGCCTCCCAGCCGGGCGACCTCGTCCGGCCCGCCTTCAAAGGCCCGGCCGATCATGATGCTGTCAAAATCCGGAGGAACCACGTCCATGACCGGCGCCATGTTCATGTTGAATCCCGCCTCCAGCAGCTCTTTGGCCATAACCCGGGCGTATTCCTTGGCGTCCTCTTCGGACTTGATGCCGGGATTGCCCGCAAATTGCGTGTACGGCGGCTTTAGCCGCGCCACGGGTCCGCCCTCCTGGTCCACGGCGATGAGCAAAGGCGGCAGGCCCTGATCTTTTGCATAAGCCTGGGAATCGCGGCAAAGCTGCTCGATCTGTTTGGGCTCAATCAGATTTCGGGCGAAAAAAATCAGCCCGCCCACCCGGTATTCCCGGATGTATTCCCTCAGTTGGTCGTTCAGGGTGGTTCCGTCATATCCGACCATAAGCCGTTGGCCGGCAAGATCCTCAATATTCATGGATGGTTTCCGTTTGATTAAATGTTGTCGTAACAAATAAGGTTAGAGGCTCCTTGAAAAAGGCCGTTTAACTCAAATTGCATGGCTCAAAAAAAATGAAGCCGGGCAAGTGAGTAAGCGGCGCGGATGACAAATTAAACCAAAGCCCGGGAGGCTTCGTCCCTTCCCCCCTGGCGGGGGAAGGACAGGATGGGGGGGTAGTTGCGAGGTCTCCTCGCTCTAGTTGCGAGATCTCCTCGCCCCTTGGACAAATATGGAAATGACCAAGTCACCCCCACCCCAACCCTCCCCCGTCAAGGGGGAGGGAGTTTTTTGGGAATCGCCTTTGGCGTTAAAATCTACATCGACTGCCACAATCCCCTTGATGGCGCACCCAATACCTGATTCCAGAAAGTTGAGTTCCCAAGCATCTATTGCCGCATTCAAAAGGGCTCCGCATCACCGTCTCAACTGGTATTTCCTCACAGCCCGGTTGTGGTCCCGCAAATTGGTGGAAAACTGGTGCCCGCCGTCGCCCTTTGCCACAAAAAACAAGTAGTCGGTCTCCGCCGGATACAAGGCCGCGTACAGCGCCGCCTCGCCCGGGCTGGCGATGGGCCCCGGCGGAAGCCCCTTGTTGGTGTAGGTATTGTATGGAGTCGGGGTCTGCAAATGCTTGCGGGTGATGTTGCCGTCAAAATCCCTGATGCCGTAAATCACCGTGGGATCGCTCTGGAGCTTGATCCCCTTTTTCAGGCGGTTGTGATTCACGGAGCTAATCAGGGCTCTTTCTTCCGGGACGCTGGTTTCCTTTTCTATGATGGAGGCCAGGGTGACCACCTGGTGGATGGTCATGCCAAGCTCTTCGGCGCGGTCTTCCCATTCCGGCTTAAAAACCGTGTGGAAGCGCTGGACCATGGTTGTTATGACCTTTTCCGGAGAAGCGCTTTTGTTAAAATAATAGGTGTCGGGAAAAAGATAGCCCTCCAGGGTTTCCTGCTCCACGCCCAGGGACGCGGCGAAAACCGGGTCCGACGCCTTTTCCAGAAACTCCTCCTCCGGCCCGAAGCCAGCCTGGGCGGCCAAAGCGGCAATCTGAACCATGGTCACGCCCTCGGGAATAGTAAGCCGGTACAGGATGGTCCGGCCCTTAACCAAAACATTTAGGATTTCAAGGGGAGT
Source organism: Desulfatibacillum aliphaticivorans DSM 15576 (assembly GCF_000429905.1). Lineage (NCBI taxonomy): Bacteria > Pseudomonadati > Thermodesulfobacteriota > Desulfobacteria > Desulfobacterales > Desulfatibacillaceae > Desulfatibacillum > Desulfatibacillum aliphaticivorans. Next base: position 10,907 of record NZ_AUCT01000045.1, read on the forward strand.
CATGTCCGGAGACAGAATGTATTCCCCTGCGTGAATTTTGGAGTCCGTCTTTTGAATGCGGGCCAGGAGTTTAAACCAAGCGGGGTGGGAGGCCAGCCCTTGTTCTTCCAGATCGTGGGCCACGGCCGAAAGCCCCTTGCCCCGGGAGACCTCAAAGGTTCGCTCCAGCCCTTGGGGATCCAGGGGCGTGTTGGCGTAATTCGCCATCTTCATGCTGAAAGCCACGACGCCCGCAACGCCCGCCAAACATAGCAGGATAACGACAATGGCGGTTTTTTTGGCAAACCCTTTGATGTCCATGCGATCCTGTTCCCCAATACGCCTCGACCCGGAGCTTGTTCTTATCATCATTCAAGCCCATTAGGCAAATACATCCAAGCGTCTTCACAACGGCGCTTATCCATCAAAATTAAACTCCGGGCTGAGGGATTGGTAAAACCTAACGCACAGGTCGCGCTTTTTGCGGATGCGGGGGTATTGCTCGGCAAGGGCGTTTAACTCCTGACGCCGGGTGAACAGCCAGGAGGCGTAAATGTTAAAATCGTCCTCTACGCAGCTTTGCCCATAGCTGGTCAAAAAGCCGCGGGCAAACAAGTCCGCGCTCAAAGGCTGGTGATCCTCGCCCTGGGAGACGATCTCCTCGATCATATTCCGGCTGCCGCCTGCGTATTCCCAGCCCGGCTTGTTGGCCTGCTCCCATTCCCTGGCGGGAAAGGGATGCTTGCGCATGAGGATGCTGGAAAACTCGTGGTGCAGGGTGGAAAGCACGGTCTTTTCGCTGAGATGAGGCGAAACCATCACGTACAGCCAGGACGGCCCGTAGGTTCCGCCTATGGGGTGGCCCATCATTTCCAGGCGGCCCAATAAAAACACGTCGGTGAGGCTGCCGGAGACGACCTCAGAAGGATAGGCGGCCAGGAATTCCTGGATGACGGGAAGGGCGTTCAGCACTTGCTTCAGGCTGGCCTGGCGGCCGTGGACGTAGCCGGGTTTGTCGCGCCACGCCTTGGGAAAAAACCCTTCGTAGGAATACCCGTAATGCACGCGCACTCCATAGGCCCTGGCCATGAACTCAATTTCCGCGTCCGCATCGCCTCTTTCGTCGCTAAAGGCAGAACCGGCCATGAACAACAGCAAAACCGCCAGGACCGGCGCCCAGATCCGAATTCCTTGTGAGCCCAACATGCACACCTCCCGTCTGGCTCCCTTTGTACCGCAAATCCGGACCCGGGTCAAAACCGGTTATGAATGAAATCCTAGGCCATTTTTCCTTGTCGGAAAACGGAATCAAGACCTGATGGATTTCTCCACCTTGTCCAGATAGGCCTTGTTATTGCGGAACACCAGGGCGCCGGCGGCAAATCCGGCTGCCAGACAAACCAATCCAACTCCGATAGTCAACATGAAAAGCGCCTCCCTTCTTGGCCCTTACAGGCTATTTGTTGTTCTTCCATTCCTTGATCATTTTCTCGCCGGTGCGGCCTACCACGTACCCGCCCACGCCGATTTTCATCAACTCCCACAATGCCGGAGGAAGCTCCAAAACCTTGACGCTGCCGGGAAAAAAAATCTGACCGTAGGGAACCAGCAGGTAGTTGTTCACCACAATGGCCACGATGGACATCATGAGAATGGGCCTCCAGTTACGCTGAAGCCAGCTTTCGCCCTGAGCTTCGGCCTTGACGATATCCCCCTGAACCTCGAAAAGCCGCGCCCCCGTTTCCTGGGCGATTCCCTGGAGGTCCAGGAGCTTTTGCTCCACCCTGGCCTTGTCCTCCTGGGACAATTCGCCGGTTACGGCCGCCCGGATATCCTTGGCCAGGTCCCCCAGGCCCGAGGCGATCTCCCCGATTCCCAGCCCGGCCACTTTGGATAAAATGCTCATGTCGGCCTCCTTCTACAGGACCAGATCCCGGAAGAACTGCCAGTAGATGACCACCACCCCTGCCCCGCCCAAAATTCCGCCGGCAAAGCTCAGGGTCCGGTGCATCCATTTTCGGCTTTCCAAGGCGGCCAGCCTGGCATGGATGGCGTTCAAATACTCGTACATGGTCCAGTCCCGCTGCTCCGGACTCATTTTATTGATCCAGTAATCCCTGTCGATCATGTCAAATCCGTTCATGACAGCCTCTCCCGCGCCTTTAGGTGAAAAGCGAAATCAAATTGGTCAGGGAATTCAAAGCCCCGGGCTGGTACGATGTCCCCTGGACAATGGGCTCAAACGCGGAGGTGTTCAGGCCCAGGTTCAAATAGGAAAGCCAGGGGTTGTTATAAGGCTGCTCGTAGGCCCACTTCTGGTATTCCTCCAGCAACTGCTCCCCGCTGATGTCCCGCTGGGTTTGCCCGGCGGTCATAGCCAAGTCAATGGGCGCCTGGGCGTAGTCCAAAGCCAGGGGCAGGGAGGACGCCTGCCTGTCCAAATGGGACTGCTCGGCCGAGTACATGCTTTCGGACAAGCTGGAAGCCAAATCCACGGCCAGATCCTGGCCGCTGTCGGTTATGGCCCGGGTTGCAGCGCCGGAGGATCCTGCGTTGGCGGCGATGTAGTGCTCCTGAATTTCAGGAAGGATTTCGTCCTGCCAGTTTTGGATCATGGGGTCTTTGACCGAGGCCTCCCAGGCTTCCCTGACGCCGGTCTCGTCAAAATCCCCCAACAACGCGGACAAGGCGTTTTGGCCCTGGCCGTAAGCGCCTTCCCCCTGGATCAATTGGTTCACCAGGTCGAATCCCTGTTGCTGCAAAGGGCTGACTCCCGCACTGATTTGACCGCCGTAGGATTCCACGCCCTGGCCCAGTTGGCCGGCGAGGAGCTGGTTCAGATTGATCAGGTTGCTTTTCTGGACCGGCAGCAGCGTGTCCACATTGCCCAGATATTTGGCGTCATCCGTGGCGCCGAATAGAAAATCTCCGAAATCTCCCATTTTTCATGCCTCCATGAGTATGGTTTCCGACCGCTTAAAGCCCATTTTCTCCATGGCCTTGGGCCGCGTGGTTTTAAATACAATGCCCTTGAGCTTTTGCCGGGCTCGGATTTTCTCCAGGATGTTCCCGGCTTCCTCGATAATGCCTTTGCCCTGGTACTCCGGGTCCACGCTCAGGATGTGCACGTGGATTTTCCGGTCCAGAGGGTTGATTGAAGCCCATAAAAAGCCCTTGATCTGGCCGAAAGCCGGAGATCCTTGATCCATGGGCGCAAACACGCCCAGCAGGTTGAAGGGATTTTTGCAGATCATGGGGCCCAGGCTGTAAAGCTGATCCGGGCTGCACTGCCGGGGCTTGACCTGTTCTATTAGCCGGCGGGGAACCAGGGAAAAATCCGGCACGGGAATGTACCGGAGCCCCGTACCTTTGCCCCTGCCGGTTACGGGTTGGGATTGCTCCAATAAGGTATCCATTTGTTCTCCTCGATTTCTATCCAGCCGGTGTTCTCCCCGTCTCCGGCGCCCGCCATCTTGACGGCGCCGTCTCCCGAGGACGCGCTCAGAGAAGCCCGCGCGTCATTGGCGTTCACGGCCTGGGCCAGTTCTTCCAGAATGCTTTTCAGCCTGCGGGTGAACGAGCGGAAAAAGCCGGTCATATCCGTTTGATCGCTGTACACCGGCAGGTCGCAGTTGGGCGGAACCTTCATGATACGACCCTCCCCGCAGGCTTGAACCAGGGCGTAATGGCGTGAATGCGGATGTTCTGGCCTGCTGCGTTTTGGTAAAGGCGAATCCGGTGAAAAGCGCCGGTCGCCCCTGAATACAAGCGAACCCAGGCTTTTTCGCCCTCCCGGTCAAAGGATAGCTGGCGCGTGAGATAGGCGGTCTGGGAGGCGTCTTTGAAAAAGTCCACGTTCAATGTCTGGTTCGAGCCCGTCTCCAATAGAAAATCCACCCGGCCCAGGCGGGCTTTCACGCCCTGCTCCCGATACGGATTCCACCGTCCCGAAACCACTTCAAAGCCGATGGCTTCGCCGTCTCCGTCCGAGGCGGTGTGGTTCACCTGAAACACTCCGCCCTCCCTGTCTCCGGCCAGGACCAAGGGGTATCCGGCCTGCGCCGTGTTGCTCACCCATTTTTCCGAGCAGGCGCTCCAGGAGACGCCGGACATGTCCTTAACCGGGTCGGCCGGGGAGGCCAGCCAGATAATGCTTTGATCCAGAGTGTGGTAGCCCAGGCAATTAAAGGCCAGGTTGTAGATGCTCCAGGTCCAGTTGTCGTAATTCAGGACCAACACCCGGTCCGCCGACTCGCTGCCCGCAAAGGGGTACAAAAGCCAGTACTGGCTTTGATCCTCCAGAACCATGCCGAAGCAGACGTCCATGTGGTCCTTGTCAAAACCCAAGGCCAGATTGGGGATTTTTTCGTCCACCCGGCAGGCGTCCAGGCCGTCCGTGAGCACGGGGCCAGCCTTGCCCAAGGCCAGGCTTTTATCTTGGAAAGAAGCCGTGGAAAAAGGCGCGTCGCAGCCGTCCACGGAAGAAACCTTTTCCCACCGGAACGGCAGATCCGCGTCCCCGGTGTAACGCAGCAGCCAGACGGACTGCTCGAACCAGACTGCGATTTCGTCCCGGATATAGGCCGCGCCCCGGATCATTTCCCCGGTGGGCGCGTCCACAAACCCGTCGTTGGTCCAGTCGTCCGGGTCTCCCGGCTTGCACCATCGGGCGCGCTGCAGATGCATGGCGCCGTTTTCCAGGGTGGAAAACACAATCAGCCGCTCCTTATGCACCATAATGAGTGCGCACTGGTCCACATAGTCGCCCGAGCCGGAAAGGTCCGGACGCAAGGCCTCAAAAACCGAGCCGTCATAGACCTGAATGCCGTCCAGGCCGGTTCCGTCCCCGGCGGTCGTCTCCCCCAGGACGGGCTGGTTGTTGGTCATGAACACTTTGCCCTGCCAGTTGGCCCAATGGATGAAGCTGGATTCCGAACCGGTCCAGACCGGATTGGCGCCTCGCTGGGAATGGCTAACCTGGGTCAGGCCTGAGCTGTCGCTTTCGTAAAGATAGGATTGATCCGCGACCAGTTGAATCCTGGCGCCCTGGGCGTCCTTCAGGTGAAAAATGCCTGTAATGGCAAGGCCCTGGCCCGTGGACGCAAAGGGGGCGTAGCCCTTCCGCTTTTCCAAAACGCCCCGATGGATGAGGGCGTCGTTCATGGTGGTGAATGCGTCTTTGGGAAGCAGCCAGGGCTCTTTGCCGAGCTCCAGGCCGGTGGAAAAATCCGCGATTAAAAAGGGCTGGTAGGATTGCATGGCAAACCTCACGTTTTGATGATGTACATAACCGCCACGTTTTTCGGACGGGTTTCGGCGCCGCCGACCGAGCCGGGCAAAACGGCGCTCATGCCGCTCGAATTGCTGCCCACGGGGCCGCCGCCGTCGAATGTGAGCAAATCCTCATCGTCGTAGTGGGTGTGGCTGGCAAATTCGTCCTCCTGCCTGGTGCCTACGTAGTCCCCGCAGGTTCCGTCGCCCCGGTCGGTGCGGGACCCGGCGTCCGGATCTTTTCCCGACCCGTGGCTCCAGCCGCGCAAAAAATATCCGCGAAGATCGGGCAAATTGAACGTGGTGGAGCCGTCTCCCACGCCGTACATGGTGGAAATGACGCTGAACAGGTTTTCGTAGGTAGTGCGGGAGACGGCGGCGCCGCTGCATTCCAGCCAGCCGGAGGGCGCCGAGGCTCCCATGAAAGCCACCACAGAGCCCGTGGGATTGATCAGGCTTTCGTCCGGGGTGTAATTGATGGCTCCTTGGGCGGTGAGCGTCAGCACATTGCCTCCCTCATCCTTCCAGTGAAGCTCGGCGGTGTCGTCCACGTCCATGGTGTATAAAACCCCTTTGTCCTCCCCGGTGGAAGGGTTGGAGGCCAGGGGCTGGTGAAAAGTCACCTTGCCGTGCTCTCCATGATCTCCGTCCTCGCCGTCCAGCGCCATGTAATGGTCCTTGGCCATGCGCTCCCGGACTGCGGACTTCAAAGTCCGGATCACCCCGGCGCCGGCGCTGATATTGTCGCTGTCGGCCGGTATGGTTTCAAATGATGCGTCCCAGGTTGTCATTGTTTCCTCCTGTTGGGTTTGGCGGGATTAAAAGCCGGGCGCCGCCCTTTTTTCCAAGGGGATCTGCCGGAGCTGCTTGCGGACTATGGAGTTCAGATGAAACGCATAAGCGCCGCGCAGGCTGGCCGCCTCTGAATCCTCGCCGTTTTCCTGAAGAATCTCCATGGCCGCTCCGTAAGCGATCAACGGCCCCCATTTGGAATCCCGGGGAAGATCAGCGTCAGCCTCCAGGGGCATGGGCGCTGCTACAGAGGCGGCCTTAAGGGTGTATGCGCCGTCCGGCAAAGGGCGGACATACAGGGTTCGGCCGTAAATAAGGCAGGCCTCGGGCCGGGCGCGTAGCGTTTCGGATTCGGGATAGCGCCGGAAGAACAAGGCCGGGTCCGTAAAGCGGTCCAGGGGGAAAACCGCGCCGTCCTGATCCGTGACGGTGAAGGGGGCCGCCAGGGCCAGATCGGATGCTTCCAGGCTGTACTCTCCGTCGTCGGAGGATGTGAGGCTGATCTCGCGCCAGGCTTGCATTTCCAGCACGTTCGCCTCCTGGGGAAGCATGTTCACATAGTATTGGTTGACGGCCTGCAGCAAATCCTCTTCCGAAAGCTGCCCGGCGTCGGGCCTGCCCGTGAGTTTTCGCACCTTGGCCTTGATTTGGGATAGGTTCCATTCCATGGCGTAAGTCCTTTTGCGTCTTCAGCGGTTATACGGCCGCCTGGGGGACGGAAACCGGATGGCAGGAAAACCGGTGCACCGAGCCGATGTTGACGGACTTCATCTGGCCGGTGGCCGGATCGGAGCGGTATTCCATGCGAGGGGTGGACAGGCTGTTCAGGTGTTGCACCACTTTTTCGGGCAGGTCGTATTCCTTGCCGTCCTCCAGGGGGCCGAAATGCGCGCCCTGGTAGTTGAACGAAACGTCCACGCCGCGGTTTTCGTTGTTCATAAACTGGACGCGCACCAGGGGGCCGAGGTCCGGACTTTGATCTTTGCTCGTCTTTGCCATGATTGCATTCTCCATATTCAGCCCGGGGACGAAGCCCCGGGCGTTTTTAAGGGGTTATCAGCCGATGTCGCCCAAGTCTTCCAGGCGCAGGCTTCTGAGCGCTTTCACCAGGATGGCGTCGTCGTCGCTCATAAACCCGGCGGCGATGGTAATCCCGGAAAATCCCCGGGCGCCTGCCGGATCAGAGTCGTCGTTTTCCGTTCCCGGATCGTAGGCCAGTCCCTGGTACGCAGAGATGTAGCCGCCGCTGTTCTTGAAATAGATGGATGAGGCGCCGGTGGTTGTGTTATCTGCGATGCGGTTATGCCAAATCTCCTGGCCTTCGCCGAAAAGCGGACTCCACTCGATTTTAAAAGGAGAGCCGTAGGTTGCGTTCAGGTTGTAAATCTCCGCAAAGTCGGGAACAAAACCAAGCTCCAGATTGCAGGGATTGCCGTCAGCCTGAAATTTTACAATGACGGATTCATGCATGGTCGTCTTGCCTCCGTGATAGGGGATGGACGCCGTAAGCCGGCGGGGTTATCAGGAATGAGTGGCCTTGAGAATGTGGATGAACTCATCGTTGAGAATCCGGGCGACAAAGGCCATTTTCCAGCCGGAAGTGGCGCGCTGGTCCAGGGGATCGTCCGAGCCTCCTGCGCCAAAACCCTTGCGGACGTTCTTAAGGGAGCCTTCCAGGTCGGAAACGCCCAGGCCGTCCTTGGCCATGATGGGCAGGTAATACTGGTCCGGGCTGCCCGAAACCTTGTAAGCCTCGGACGTCATGAGCCACCGCACATTGCCCGTGGCGCCCCATTCCGCGTCCATGACCGAATCCTGGGACCCGTATTCCACCGTGGACTTGAAGCCGTCCACATTTTCCAGGTCATCCACAAGATCCGTATGCATGATCCCCCAATACGCGCGGCGCACCGGCGAGGTGCCCACGCCCTGGCCGGCGTCCACCCTGGGGGCGATCATCTTGGCGTTATAGCCAAGGAGAATCTTCACAATGCCGTCGATGTCGCCCTTGGTAACTTCCGTAGGGGTCGAGCCGTTGCTTCCCTTGGAGGCGTCCGTGGCGCTGGCGCAGGAGGCGATGATGTCCCGGACGATTTCGTCCCGGGTCTGGCCGGCCTGGAAACCCAGCTTTTCGCCGGCAATGGTCCATTCCTCGTCCTCCACGGTCTGGTCCACCACGTCCGTGATGTGCACAAAATCGCCGTACCACGAAATGCTGGCCGAAAGATCGGTCTTGGAGAGCTTCTGGCCGGGGGGCGTAATTCCTTCGGTCAGGGGCGTGACCGCGGTGGACAGGTTGGAGTACCTCCGAAACTTGATGGTGTTTCCGCTTTTTTGGGGCAGGGGCCTGTTCTGGGCGAAAAGCTCGTGCACCAGCTCCGGCTTGGCTGCATCCAAAAGCACCTTGTCGTAAAACAGGCTGACTGCGGGGTCCACCTGCGTGGTGGTGGTCAGATTGTCTGGCATGGTTTAACCTCCGATTTTGATTTTTCCGGCCTTAACCCGCTCCTTGTACGCGGAGAACTCCGCATCGCTCATCTTGGCGATGCGGCTGGCTGCGGATATGCCCGACCCGCCTGCTGCGGCGCTGGCCGATCCCGGCTTTTCGGAATTGGCCAGGATGCGTTGCATCTGGGAAGCGACGTCCCCCTGGGCGCCGCCCTGGATGGAGGGCGACAGGCTGGCGATGGAATAGGCTGCGGCCAAGGGATTGCCGCTGTAGCGGATCACGTCCATGAGGCCGGGGTTGCTTTTAAGCACCTGGGGTAAATGTTCCTTGATGGTCTTGGCGAAGCCGGGATTGGCCACGGCGAAGGAAAGCTGGGAAGCCAGGGCCTCGATTTGATGCGCCTGGCCCTGCAGGGCTTTTCTGGCCTCCCCCACGGTCAGCGGGGCGTCTTCGGCCATGCCGTCCAGGACTTCCGGCTTGGACGCCGGATGATTGCGCACCAGATCCAACTGCCTGCGGTACAATGCGGCCTGGTCGCGGGCGTTCTTCAATTCCTCGCGCACGCTTTGAACCACGGACAAAGGCACGGTTTTCGTCTCCTGAGAGGCTTCCCGTCCTGCATGCTGCGGCAAAGCTCCGGCTGCAGCCTCCGGGGCGTCAACCCCGGTCTGATTGATTGCTTCCCCGGCGGCGGGAAGGTTTTCTGCGCCCGTGTTCGTTTGCACGTTTTCCATGGATTTCTCCTTTTCCCCATTTAGGGGACGTCTCTCAAAAACTCAGTAAAGTGAAAAATTTACATTTTCAGGTTTAACCGTGAATAATGGGCAATCGTCTGGCTGCGGCTGCAATTTCAGGGACCAACTCGGCCGGCGGGGCCTTGATGACGCTGGGGCGGTCCAGAGGCAGGACCCAGAGCCGTTTTGCCCGGCCTTTTTGGTTGTCGACGTGGAAGCACATGGTCCCCAGCATCTTGGGAGGTTGGACGCCGGAAAGCACGATAGTGGTGCGAATGCGCTTTTCGTCCGTAGGATCCTGACGGCTGGCGACCAACAGGTAATAGGCCTTTTTGCCCTGATTGGAATCCACCACCTTGCGAATCCGGTCCATGACCTCCCGGCCCATCATGGCCCGGGCGTCGCCCATGAGCAGGGTGGCGTCAGGGGAGAACAGGCTGGGCTGCTTGACGATGATCTCCGGCATGGTTGGGCTCCTTTTGCATTTTTCGAATGACGGGCATGGCCTGGCGCAGGGCGCCGCGGTCCATTTGGGCGATCTCCCGGGCGGTGCGGACCCGTTCCCCGGTTTCGGCGGCCAGGTTCTTCATGGCCTGGGTCTGCTTTTGGGCCGCTCCTGCCAGATCGCTGCGCATCTTGGCTCTGGCCAGGTCTTTCTGCAAACGCATGAGGGCGGATTGGCCCTGGGCCTGGGAGGCTCTGGCCTTTTCCTCCTCAGCCAACATGGCTTGCAGACGGCCTTTGTCCTCGATGGGCGCGGCGTCCAGGACGGCTTTCCAGGGAATGGGCGCGCCCATTTGCTTGAGGCTGACAAGCTGGGCGAAATACATTTGCCGCTGGGAGTCGGATAAAACCCCTTCCACGGGAATGGCGTCGTATTTGCCGAAGTCTCCGGTGAAAAACTCCCGGGTCGGGGGCTGGCCCAAAATCCGGGAAACTTTCTGCGGGGTGTAGTTGGCCTGGATGAGCTTGATGAGCTTTTGGCCCACCAGTTTTTTTGCCAAACGATAATTGTCGAAGATGTCTTGCAAAATGGTCAGCCCGGCGGCCTGCCGCATTTTGGCCAGGATGCCGGCAATCTGCATGTGGTCGCTCTCGGCCATGCCGAAGAGCTCGGAATTGGCCCCGGGGATCTCCATGATGTCCTTGTCCAGGATTTCCGAAAGCTGCATGAGGCCCGCGGGAATGTCCGGAGGCAGCATACGCTGGGCCTGATCCATGTCGCCTTTCATCCAGACCACCTGGCCCTGGCCGCTTTGGTACAGGGCTTCCGGATTGACCACGCTGTTTTCCCGGGCTTTCCAGCCTGTGGAAATTTGGGAGTCGATGATGTCCAGCATCTTGGAGCGCCGTTTGTTCACCTCGGTCTGGGGATCGCGCATGCACCGGACGATCCCCTGGAGCTTCCAGCTCGCCTGGTCGTATTCCGGCTCGAAAAATCCCAGCACCGGAACGAAAGGAAAATCCTCCAGCCCGCCCGGTTCCGGCCCCTGGTGAATAAGCTGGTCTTCCACGAACACGGCCAGCTCCACGCTGCGGCGCATGGTTTCAAAAATCTTCAGCCCGGGGTGGGCGGAAAGGAGGCGCTCCAGGGTCTGAGCGTCCCCTTTCCATGGCAGGCTTAGGCCCGCGGCGGGATCCATAAGGATGGTGAGGGGCTTGTGGGTGCGCGTCCAGAATTCGTCGTACCGGAGCAGGTTGTCCCCGGCGGGATTGCGGGCCAGGGCGCCGTATTCATACTTGCCGTCCGCAACGCCCCTTGGGCTGATGTTGTCTATCAAATGCCGCTTGCCGGCCGGCAAAATGGATCGGACGGCGTCCTTGGTCAAAAGCTCCCGGCGGCAGATGTAATTGCAATCCGACAAGTCGCGCTCGGAAAAAGCCGGGTCCAGCAAAAACCGGTTGTGGGGCGCCCGCTTGATCTTGATGTCCCCGTTCAGGGGATCGCGGGAATAATCCACAAAAAGATTGACCAGGTTGACGCCGGTTTTAAGGGCGCCCGCGGAAAAGGCGTCCGACATGACGTGATAGGCGTTACAGGACTGCATCTGCCATTGGCACAGGGCGGAAAGCTGGGAGGCCGTGGCCTGGTCCGATCCTTCCACGGGATCCACCTTGAGGGCCAGCCGGTTTTTCCGCTGATATCCCTCAATCAGCTTGACCACCCGCCGGACCTTGTTGAACACCAGAGCGCTCCGGCGCTGTTTTTCCAGGTAGCGTTTGGCCGAGGCGTCCCACTGGTCGCCCAGCATGACGGAGAGGTCGGTATTGGCTTCGGACAGGAAAGGCGCCCAATAGGCGTGAGCGCGCTCGTAAGCCTGGGTAAAATCCTTTTTGATGTCGTTTTCGTTCATGGATTCCTCAAGGGGGTGAAGGGTTCCGATGAAAATCAAACGCCCATGGGCGGGGCGTATTGCTGATACATTCGGCAGGCCTGAGAGGCGGTCATGCCCAGGGACTCCCGCTGGCAGAGGTCCAATCCCACGGCCAGGTAACGAAATGCGTCGGCGGCGTGGCTGGTCCAGTCGTGATGGGGGATGGCCCCAAAGCAGGCTGTGCGTTCGTTGTAAACCCGCCTGTATTGGCGAAGGGCTTCCAGGCCTTTGGCGCACTTATGCTGGTCGAACCAGCAACGGGGGATGATCAAACGGGCTGCGTTTATGCCGTCGGCCAGGGGCAGGTTGGGCGCTACGGAAAATGACACGCCCAGGCTTTTGGCCGATTCCAGGCGGCTTTTTCCCGTCCCCAATTCCCGCACCCGGATGTCGTGGGGCGCCAGGTGGGTTCCGTACAGATAATCGCGCTCCCGAAGGGCTCGCACGTAATAATCCAGCCCCTGACCGGCGTCCTCCAGGTAATCCACCACCCGGATTTCTCCGCCGGGCGAAACCTGAAAAAACCACACTGCGGTGGAGTCGCTCATGCCCAGGTCCCAGGCTGTATGGACGGGGAGAGCGCGCTCCACGGGCAGGGTAACGATGCGGCCTTCCTTTTCAGCCTGAGCGATCAAAGGCCCGTAATAGGCGCCTACTATGGCGGCGGAAAAGCTGCACTCGAACTCCTGCTCATACTGTTCGGGCGTCATCTCCTTTTTTGCGGCGTCCAACTCATCCCGCCCAACAATGCCGGTTTCCGAAGCCCGATACATGGCGCAAAACCAATCCGGGTCGCTTCTGGCGAACTGATACAGGTCGTAAAAAGCGTTGTGCCCGCGGGGGGTGCCGATAAACATGGCCCAGCCTAGCCGGTCGGATAGGGCGGGGCGTATGATCTCGCCCCAGACCCGTTCGGGCATTTGGGCCATTTCGTCCAGAACGGCGCCGTCCAGATAGATTCCCCTGAGGCGGTCGGGGTTGTCCGCGCCCAAAAGGGTGATGCGGGCGCCGTTAGGGAGGTCGCACCGCAGTTCGGTTTCGTGAAAAGTCGTTCCGTTTATGGCGCCTGCAAACTTCTTCAGGTAGTCCCAAACCACGCTCTTGGCCTGCTTGTACAATGGGGCGATGTAGGCGTACCTGGGTGCAGGCAGGGGGTTTTGGCAGGCTTTCATGACGAGCTCGTTGACGGCGGCCACGGTTTTTCCGAACCTGCGGTGGCAAACCAAAACGGAGAATCGCTTTTTGTTCTGATGAATCTCCCATTGATGCCGGCGAGGGCGATAGGGAATCGTCACGCTGTGAAACCCTTGCGGATCAGCATTTATATTTGGCGCTGTTTCTTGCATTCCCTATAAATCCTCTCCGGCCCACCGGATCTCCATTGGCCCTGGCTGTTCTTCCTTTTTCCCGAACATTCCCAAATGCTTGCCCATCAATTCAGCCGCCCGGATCGCCGTGGAATACTGTTTGGCCTCCATGGCGCCTTCCCGGGCGTCCTCCAGGTATTGAAGGACAACCTCCTGCGTCAGCTCCTGCTCAAGACTGGATTGAGACTGAGGGCTCATTGTTTTCTCCCGGAACGCCTAAAAACCAGTCTTCGTCCAGTTCTTCAAAAAATCCGCCTCCGTTAAGAGAACGCGGCTCCCCCAACACGCCGTCCGGGTCGTCTCCGTAGCCGTATTCGTCAAACAAATCTTCCCATTCCATGATCTTCTCCTTTGAAAAGAGGGTCAAAACAAAGGGAGGCGCCCCTCGAATGGCTAAAAGCATATCACGGGTTTCGGCCGGGTTCGGTCTATGCACAGGTATGGACAGAAGGGGGCGATGCAGGCCCAGTTAAAACTATTGACAGGTTTCTCATGGGGAAAAACTTATAATTGTGTCAGTAAAGACTATGGGCTTGACCTGCAAAGCAAGGTGTAGTCTAATAAGTGATAATCTCCATAGAAATTATAATGAAAGCAAACATATGAGCGCAATTGCAGGGCCAGCCCCCAATAAGGGGGATCTGGAAAAACGCATTTTTGAACTGGAAGCGGAGCTTGCCTTATTACGCTCTTGGCGCACCAATGGCGGGGACGATCTTTTTCGCACTATGTACGAATCCTCCAACGTCGGCATCGCCAGAGTGGCGCTGGATTTCACCATCCTGGAGGCCAACAGGGCGTACTGCGGGATGTTAGGCTATTCCGAAGAGGAACTGATTGGAAAAACGCTCCAGGAAATCACCGCGCCCGAGTCCCTTCCTGAAAACATTGAAAAGCAAAAGCAATTAAGAGACTTGAAAATAGACTCTTTCCGTATGGAAAAGGAGTTTATCCGCAAGGACGGATCCCAGGCCTGGGGGCTTCTTCACGCCAGCGTCATTAAAAACGGACAGGGGGAAGCCCAGTATTTTTTGGGAAGCGTGGCGGACATAACCGACCGAAAAAAGGTGGAAGCCGAGCTGCGGGAAAGCGAGTTTAAATACCGAACTTTATTTGAAAATATGGAGCAAGGCGTATTTTACCAGAAAGATACGGGCGAGCTGTCCGACGTCAACACCAGGGCTTTGGAGCTTTTTGGCCTGACGCGCGATGAGTTTTTGGGAAGGACTTCCAAGCATCCGGAGTGGAAGGTTTTTGATGAAGAAGGGAACCTCCTGGAGCCCAAGGACCATCCCTCAATAAAAACGCTGCGCACGGGCCGGGCGGTACGCGATCAGGTGGTGGGAGTATACAATCCCCGCAAGAAGCAGATGGTGTGGCTGAGCGTCAGCGCCACTCCCCAGTGCAGCCATGATCACGAGCTTCCCTGCCAGGTCTTTGTCACCTTGCACGATCTGACGGCGCTAAAAAACATGCAACGGCGCTTGTCCCAAAGCCACAAGCTGGAAGCCATCGGCACGCTTGCAGGAGGGATAGCGCATGACTTTAATAACTTGCTTAGCGTCGTATTAGGAAACGCAGAGCTGGCCATAAGCGACACCCCCCATGACAGCCCGGCGGCGGAAAGCCTGCTGGAAATCCAATCCGCCGGCATGAGGGCGCGGGACGTGGTCAGGCAGCTTTTGGAATTCGCCAAGCCGGAAGGCAAGAGAAAGCAACTGGTGGACTTCATAGGCATTGTGCAGGAGTCCATAAGGTTTTTGCGGGCCACAATTCCTTCCACCGTGGATATCCAGGTGAAAATCCTGATTAACAAGGCGCCTGTCATGGCTGATCCGTCCAACCTGTATCAGGTCATGATCAACCTGTGCACCAACGCCGCCCACGCCATGGCGGGCCGTGGGGGAGTTCTGGGCGTAAACGTGGCCCGGCACGAAAGCAACGGCGAAGATCCCGATTTTTTCGCCTTGGCGCCTGGTGAATACGTAAGGCTTTCCGTATCCGACACCGGGATTGGGATGGACGCGCAAACCCAGAACAAGATATTCGACCCCTATTTCACGACTAGAGACGTGGGAGAAGGCGCCGGCATGGGGCTTGCCGTGGTGCACGGCATTTTGGAAACCCACGGAGGACGGATCCATGTGGAAAGCGAACCGGAAAAAGGTTCTACCTTCACCGTGGTTTTTCCCCTGGCTTCAGCCCTGCCCACGGCGCCGGCCTTAAACGGAAACGGTTATGAAGGCGGCAACGAACGGATTTTGTTGGTGGATGACGAGGCTTCCGTACTGCGCACCATGAACATGATGCTGGAACGCCTGGGCTACCAGGTAACCCCATACAACGACGCTCCGGAAGCCCTGAAAGCCTTTAAAGAGAGGCCGGAGGATTTTGACGCCATTGTTACGGACATGACCATGCCCGGGCTTACCGGCGTCTTGCTTGCGGAGGAGGCCATCGCCGTCAAACCGGGTGTCCCGGTGGTGTTGTGCACCGGTTATTCGGAAAACATTGACGAAGAAACAGCCAAGGACCAGGGCATTTCGGCTTTTATCATGAAGCCGGTGGTGCGCAGGGAGATGGCCCGGGTTATCCGGTTCGCCCTGGACGGGGCCGGGTCATCCGGCCGCGCTGTGAAATCGGGCTAATTCCGTCCCAAACAAGCCCATGGCCTGCTCCAAACCTCTTAACGAGGATTCGATCATATATTTCGTCAGGCGATCAAACGGGTGCGTCGCCCGA
Source organism: Desulfatibacillum aliphaticivorans DSM 15576 (assembly GCF_000429905.1). Lineage (NCBI taxonomy): Bacteria > Pseudomonadati > Thermodesulfobacteriota > Desulfobacteria > Desulfobacterales > Desulfatibacillaceae > Desulfatibacillum > Desulfatibacillum aliphaticivorans. The sequence continues at coordinate 26,616 of NZ_AUCT01000045.1, forward strand.
AACAGGAGCACCCTTGCGTTTATGTCCACGGCAAAGGCGCCGTATAAAATTTCCCGATTAATCTGCAGGACTCTTTTGAAAAACTCCTCCGTATTATTTTCCGGAACCACCGACACGATCTGCTCCATAATAAGCACTTCGCCGTCGCAATCAAAAACCATGTTGATTATGGCGTTCGCCTCGTCGCTGGCTACGAGCAGGCCCCGGCTCACGTCTTCCTTGACAATGGAAACCCCTAGATCTTCCAAAAGGTCCCGGGTTCTTACACAATTCCATGACCCGGCCATATAATCCTCCAAACAAACTGCGTGTTACGGCTCCATCGAAAGATGGTCCAGGTAATTCTGCGCGTCCTCGCTCCCTGAATTCGCCGCCGTGACAAAGGCTTCCATGGCGGCGTCCTCTTCCCCGGCGAGCAAAAGGATGCGCGCCTTCCCGTAAGTATATACCGGGTTATCAGGGCTATACTCCAAAGATTTGTCGGTATGCTTCAGGGCGAGGGAATAATCTTTTAATTCGGCGTAGGCCAGGGCCGCTGCAAAATGGGCGGCCGGGCTTTCGGGATTCAGTTCCAAAGCTTTTTTATAGGATTTCAAAGCAGCGTTGGGCCCGCCGTACATGGCGGACAGATTGCCTTTTTCCACCAGAGCGGCCACTTCCCGGGCAAGCAATTCTTCGGGAGTCAGTTCTGGCTCGGCGTAATCCGTCTCCGGTTCAGCGTACTCGCCCGTCTCCTGGTATTGCCCGCCTTCCGATGCCTCCGGCTGGAACATTTCATCGTCAGGCTGCATCACAACGTCTCCCTGCATGGCCCTGCCGGGGCCGCCGGGAGCCATGCCCTGAAATACGCTCGCCAGGCTTTTGATTTCATTGGGATCCAGCGCCATCTCCGCCCGCATCATGCCTTTACCGGCATCGATTGTCATACGCATTTTGGCGGGAGGAATATTGCGCGGCATTTTGCCGGAAGGATCGTTTTCAGCAGCCATTTTCATGATCTCGCCCAGGTCCATATCCATGGTGAAAAGGGGACCCGCGGCCTTGCCGGGCCTGAGGGATTTGGCCTTGGCTATCAGGCGGCGAAGATTGACGTCGGACGAGGCCACAAGCACCAAATCGTCTTTGGCGGCCATGCGGACGTCTATGGCCATGGTCCGGGTCTTGTTGGTCCCGGGAACCGGCTCGGTGATTTCGGCGGTCATACCTTTGACCTCCAGGTCCGAAATTTTGGAGTCCAACGCCCTTTTCCAAACCGCCATACCAGGCGTATTGGCCAACTGCGGGCTGTTTGCAGACATATCCACGGAGCACTGGATCAACTGGTCAATAAGGATCGACGCCGCCCCGGGGTTCTTGACGCACCAAATGCCTTCCAAAACAATATCATCTTTTCTCAAGGTCATGCCTGCGACGTACTCCCCGGTCATTTCCTGCATGGGAACCTCGAAACAGGTCATGTTGATGCCCATCTTTTTATAAAACGGCCCCAGGGATTCCGTTAAAATATCGGCGAACGCAGAAACGTCGTAAGGCCGGGAACGGTATGTGATTTCTCCTGTAGGCTTATAGTTGGCCAGCTTGGCCTCCCCCTCGAGGGGAGGGACCATGGCCTGAGCCAGGCGGGTTCCAGGCATGGCGGTTCCCTCAAAAGACAAGGCCGCTTTGGAGCGAGTGAGGGTAAGCCCGATTCCCAGAGTCTTGAGTTGCTTCATGACGTCCATGAGCCCCTTGGACATCAACCTCATATCCTGTGCGGAAAGCTCCCCCTGGCTCTGGGCGGAAGCCTGGCTTAAAGCGGAATTCAGGCCGGCTTCCATTTGTGCGACGTAGGCGCTTGCGGGAATTTCAACAAACAGGGAATCCTTGGCTTTTTTGGCGGACTCCTTTTCCAGGGCGGCGGCGACATCCCCGGGCATGGGCCCCATGGGAGGGTAGACGATCCGGTAGTGGTCCGAGCCGGCCTGGGCCTGCGTCAATTGCTGAAAACTCTGACTGGGCCGCAAAAACGGGATAAACCCATAGACAATGGGCGTCTCGCCTTCCATATAAACCATGGCGACGGCCGACCGGTTGGGATCGATCCAATCCGTGCCGCCCATCATCGCCCTGGCCGGCAGGGTGACGGCCTGGCCGGGATTGGCCTCTGCAGCCCATTCGTCTATGATATCAAATACTTCATTGATGTCATTAATCCGGACTATCGCCATGTCTTCCAAATTCGGCTGACACCAGGCGGGAAAAACCCCGCCGGCTGCAAAAATTAAAGCCAAGGCAAAAGACCATGCCAGCAGGAATCGCGTTTTCATAACGTTCTCCTTTTACAAATTACAAACAGACCCGGCAATTACGGAAAAGAGATATTATCCCCACTTTATTTTCGTTGTAATATCACACCAGTCCTTTCTTGTCTTTTGAAAATCGTTAATTTTCCAGTGAAACCCGTCACATGCCGTTTTTTATTTAGCAAAAAGGCCCGTCTGATTATATTTATGTAAGGGTTTTTTTGGCTTGACACATGGAAAATCGGTGTGCTAATGCCCTCATATTATGGGAAACGCAATGAAATATACCGGTTTTTGGTGGTGGCGCAGCTTACTCAGCCGGTGAGGTGCGTCTTGCGAACTTTCCCATAGACGAAAACATAAAAGGAAAACGCGGGCAGCCTCAAAGGCCCGCGATTTTTTTATACCGCGGGCCAACCGGCTTGGCGGTATTTTTGTTTAAGCGGCCGGTCCCTGAGTACGCCCAAACGGCTGTTCATTATAACACGCCCCGCTCGGCGGGGACGCAATCAACCACGGGCCTGAAGCGGCCCAAACCTCAGAAAAGGGGAGACTTATCATGGCTTCGCACAAAATCCTTTTGACCGAAGACGAAATGCCCAGACAATGGTACAACATTCTGGCAGACATCAAAATGAACCCGCCCTTGGGACCGGACGGAAATCCCGTTTCTCCGGATCAGCTGGCTCCGGTTTTTCCCATGAACCTCATTGAGCAGGAAGTCAGCCAGGAGCGTTGGATCGACATTCCGCAAGAGGTTATGGACATTTACACCCTGTGGCGTCCGTCTCCCCTGGTTCGCGCCACCCGTTTGGAAAAGGCTTTGGGAACCCCGGCCCGCATCTACTTCAAAAACGAAGGCGTAAGCCCCGCCGGAAGCCACAAGCCCAACACCGCCGTTCCCCAGGCTTACTACAACAAGGAATTCGGCATTAAAAAGATCACCACCGAAACCGGCGCCGGCCAGTGGGGCAGCGCGCTCTCCTTTGCGTGCGCCCAGTTCGGCCTGCAGTGCACGGTTTATATGGTGCGCATCTCTTTTGACCAGAAGCCCTACCGCAAGTCCATGATGGGCGTGTGGGGCGGAAAATGCATCGCCAGCCCCAGCACCCTGACCAAGGCCGGCCGCGATGCCCTGGAAAGAGATCCCAACACTCCCGGCTCCCTGGGCATCGCCATCTCCGAAGCCGTGGAAGCGGCCGTCAGCGATGAAACCGGAGAAACCCGCTACTCTCTGGGCAGCGTCCTCAATCACGTTATGCTGCATCAGACCGTCATCGGCCTGGAAGCCAAAAAGCAATTGGAAAAGGTGGGCGAATACCCGGACATCGTCATCGGATGCGCCGGCGGCGGCAGCAACTTCGCCGGCCTGGCCTTCCCCTTCGCCCAGGACAAAATCAACGGCAAGCACGTGGAAATCTACCCCGTGGAACCCGCAGCATGCCCCACGCTGACCAAGGCTCCCTTCGTCTACGACCACGGCGACGTAGCCGGATACACCCCGCTGCTGCCCATGCACAGCCTGGGACACGCTTTCGTGCCAGCCCCGATCCACGCCGGCGGCCTGCGCTATCACGGCATGGCCCCCACGGTCAGCCAGTTGGTGGACGAAGGCCTCATGGACGCCAAATCCGTGAATCAGCTTGATTGTTACGAAGCCGGTCTTATCTTTGCTAGGAGCGAGGGACATATTCCCGCGCCGGAAACCACCCACGCCATTGCGCAGGTGATCAAAGAAGCCAACAAAGCCAAGGAAGAAGGCAAGGAAAAGGTCATCCTGTTCAACTGGAGCGGACACGGAGCGCTGGACCTGGGCGCCTACGAGAAGTACCTTGCGGGCGAACTGCACAACTTTGAGCTGACGGACGCCGAAATGAACGAGGCTATGGAGATTTTCAAGAATTATCCCAAGCCGGAGCACCTGAAGAGCAGGTAAATGAGCGCTGAAAACAACCCTATGGTTAGACGCTGCCCGCGTTTGGGCAACCCCATCGCCTTCCCCTATTGCATGAAATGCGGGGAAAACAACGGCGTCTGCTTCAAAATCCTGGATTGCTGGTGGGAAGTCTTTGACGTGGCTTCCTACCTGAAGGACGCCCTCGCTCCCGAGGACTTCCAAAAGCTGGCCGCCGCGCAGGAAACCGGCCCCCAATCCAAGATGGCCTCTCTGCTGAACGTGGTGGAAAAGGTTTCCAAGTAAAGGAAAAAAACCGGGCCGGGATCCCTTATAGGATCCCGGCCTCAAAAATTTTATCCATCAAACACAGGAGGTTCCTTTGATTATCAGACAACTGGCCGTCGGCCCCCTGCAAGCCAATTGTTTTATCGTGGGATGCGAAAAGACCAATCAGGCCGTGGTCATCGACCCGGGCGGAGAAGCGGACAAGATCCTCATGTCCCTGGCCAACCACAAGCTGACCCTCACGGCTATCTTGAACACCCATGGCCATTTCGACCATGTGGAGGGCAATAAAGGCCTGAAGGACGCCACGGGCTGCGACATCTACATTCACGAAGAGGACGCCCCCATGCTCCAGATGGTATCCTCCCTGGCTTCCAGCTTTGGGCTGCAAATGCAAAACTCCCCTCCCGCGGACAAATATCTCAAAGAGGGCGACGTGATTACCGTCGGAGAAGAGAGCCTGAAAGTGCTCCATACACCCGGCCATTCTCCCGGCGGAGTCTCATTCTGCGCTGACGGCGTGGTCTTTGTGGGCGACACCCTGTTTGCAGGGTCCATCGGCAGAACCGACCTTCCCGGCGGCAGCTACAACCAGCTTATCGCCTCGGTTAAGGATAAAATCTTCCCCCTGGGAGATGAGTGCGTGGTCTGCGCCGGGCACGGGCCGGAAACGACCGTAGGGCGCGAAAAAATGTATAATCCATTTTTTCAATAGATTATTCAGCAGCTTTCCATACAAAAATCAGGAGAGGCACGGATTTTTTCCGCCCTCTCCTTTTTTTATTAAAGAAGCGTCAAAATATTGCCGATTAGCCCATCAGGCAGGCTTGGGCGCCAAGTCGGCCGTTTTCCGTCAACTTTTTTCAGGAGTGTGGACCATGATTGCAGGAATCAACGCGTCAGTTTCGGCTCTTAACGCCTACGGCCGGAAGTTTCAGTCCACTGCCAACAATACAGCCAATATCGACACGGACGGCTATAAAAAGACCCGGGTAACCATGTCGGAAGCCGCCAACGGCTCCGTGGAGGCCAAGTCGGAAAAGGTGGATGCGCCCGGCCCCATTGTAAGCGAACTGACCTCCGAGGGCTCCGTGCTGGTGGAAAAATCCAACGTGGATCTGGCCCAGGAAGTGACCAACCAAATCCTGGCGGCCAGGGGCTACGAGGCCAACCTGGCTTCGGTCAAGGCCTTTGACGAAATGCTCGGCTCCACGCTCGACCTAATAAAATAAACATAATATCAAATAGTTAAACGATGTCGATCATTCATGGCGGGAGGGCTGAAAGCCTTCCCGTTTTTGTTTTTTAGGTAACGTTGTTAGGGTGGAAAACAGCATGAATTTGGTGTATTGTTCAGCAATAGAAATCAATTATCTGATATCACAAGTGTATGATCAAAAATAGCGCCTATAGGGCGCAAAAACCGGAGCTTATGAAACTCAAAGAACCCAAGTATAAAATTCTGGAAGCAGAGCTGAAAAAAAACATCATCTCCGGAAAATGGAAAGTCGGGCGGCTCATCCCCACTGAGACGGAATTGTGCAAGTCCACGGGCACAAGCCGGGTTACGGTCCGGCGGGCCCTTTCCAACCTGGAAGGGGAAGGGCTTATTGACAGAAGCCCGGGCAGAGGCACCATAGTCACGGATTTCAAGGAAGCGGAAAATCAATGGTATGCGCGCGGATTGATCAGCCAGTATATCTACACCCAGGATTTCAACAGCGAACTCTTGTCCGTGGAAAGCGTGATTCCGTCTCCGGCCGAGTATGTCTTCAGGGGTTTTGACGACCCTGAAAGCATCACCCGCTTTCGCATTTTAAGAAAGGTCGGCAAGACGCCCTATATTCTCAACACAACCTACATATCCAGCGAGTACGCCGACGACGTGCTCAGCCGTTTTCACCACGAGGAAAACGCCTTTATTTTTCAGATCCTGGAGGAAATCACGGGCAAGATGGTCCATAAGGTGGAGGATGTCATGGACATCCAGCCTGTTGTGGGGGAAGCGGCCCAACTTCTGGAAGTCGCCGAAGGAACGTCCGTTTTTTATCTCACCCGCATCCTAACGGACGAGGACGACCATCTGGTCCAGGTGACCAGAATGCGTCAGCGCCCCGACGTCCAGAAGCTCTCCGTCACCTTCGAAAAAAAGGTTAGAAGCAAAAAATGAATTTGTCCAGCATGCCCTTGACTATGCCCTCAAGTACAATTGAACTAAGTTAATCTAAAATTATAACTCGATATTAAGCCATGATTTTAGGGAGGTGAGGGTGTTATTAAAATACTATAGAGTTGTTGAAAAAACAGCAAAAAGTCTTACTATTTTCTTTGCATGGGGATGTTGGACGTGTGCCTTCTTATATAAAAGATATATTTTTATCATTATTGGTTTTTTGCCCTATATCATAATTTACAACTATTTTGTTCGAGGATATTTATCTGCAAAATACGAAGAGGAGAATGAGAATTCAATAAAGGTTCAGGACAATCAAAATTCTGGGGGGCTTCCATAGCCATTTTAGAGGGGTTGTCATATTAACTTCTAAAGTTTCGCAGATGCTATAGACATCTGGTCAATTATTGTTTTTTCAATAATGTCAAGGATGTAATTCATGAC
>NZ_AUCT01000046.1 GCF_000429905.1 Desulfatibacillum aliphaticivorans DSM 15576
AAAGGAGCAGAGCAACAATTTTGATGCATTGATCGCTTGTCATTCTCTGGTCATGATCCGTTATCTTCTGCTCGTGTACATTTTGGGCAAACGGCAAATGACCGGCCCCGTGGGGCCGCTTTTCAGGGAATTGTCCGATGATCAGAATGTATTGGTTGTCGCCCAGTCTTTATGGGAAAAGGTCAAGGAATTGCTTTTGGGATCAAGGCAGGTTCTTTGTTACGGAATTGAGCCTGAAGTCATGAATTACATCCTTGACATTATTGAAAAAACAATAATTGACCAGATGTCTATAGCATCTGCGAAACTTTAGTTAGGATGATCAATACAAATCGTGCATATTTTTTTTTGAACGCCCGTGTGCTTTAAGGAATTTGCAACATTTTAATTCACATTTTGTAACCTTTCGTTCCCTGAAGCGTTTATACAACGGTATGGAATTCGACTCTTTTTACAAAGAATACCGGAGCAAGGTTTTCGCGTATTTGTTGCGTATGACAGGGAGCAAGGATCTTTCAATGGACCTTGTCCAGGAGAGCTTTACCCGATGCCTGGAAAGATACGCCGGGACCGAGCGCCCCGGCCCTCTGGTTTTTACCATCGCCCGCAACCTGGTGTACGATAATCATCGCAGGCAAGCCCGGTGGGACGACAGGGAAGCCCCGGAATTGGAGTCAAACGCAGACCCGGAAACCGCTTTTTTAATAAAGGAAAAGGTCGAACGCGTATTAAAAGCTATGCAACGCCTGCCTGACAGCGAAAAGGAAGCGCTGGCCCTGGCGACGTCCAAAGCGCTGACGTACAGGGAGATCGCCCAAGTGACAGGCGTTTCGGAAGCCAACGTTAAGGTGCGCGTGCATCGCGCAAGAAAGAGCCTTCGGCGGTTCTTGGAGGACATGACATGAACCTGGATGAATTACTGATCAGCCAGTTTTTAGACGACGAACTGGCGTTGAAAGACAAGCTGCGCTTTCTGGAAGTCTTGAATGCGCAGCCGGAATACTCCAAAGAAGCAATGGCGCTGGTGCGGCAGGAAATTCTATTGGATGACGCCCATGCCGGCCTTGCCCCTGGCTTGGAGGAGGACGCCTTTCCGGCGGCCGCCATATGCAAATCCTCAGAATCTATAAGAATTTTTAAATATGCAGGCGCCCTGGCGGCCGCCGCATGCCTGATATTGGCCGTGCTCACAACCGTGCTGTACCGGCAGGAAGCTCCCCCGGAAGGAACTCCCCACCGATTTGTGCTGTACATGCCGGAGGCGAAGGAGGTCTCCATCGCGGGCAGTTTTAACGACTGGACGAGCGTGCCCATGGAAAGGGCCGGGCATAACGGATACTGGGAGGCTGTTTTGGTGTTGCCTCCCGGAGAATATCGATTCAGCTATTTGACGGACAAAAACAAACCCATTGCCGATCCAACCATCCTGGCCAGAGAACGCGACGGATTCGGCGGCATGAATTCCATTCTTAACGTGGCGAGGCAAATATGAAAAAACTCCTGCCGGCGTGCGTATTGCTCATACTGTTATTTTTCGGATGCGCCGGAAAAATGCACTACACTCTTCTGGAAAAAGGGACTGTAACCCTCTATTTAAAGGCCCCGAAAGCGCAAACCGTGGAGGTGCTCTCTTCAAGCACCAATTACCAGGCCATCCGGGCGACGCGAGGAAAAAAGGGCGTATGGTCAGTGAATGTTCCCGCCAACAAGCCCTTTGACTATTTCTATCTGGTGGACGGCGAGCCTTTTACCCCGCCGTGCCTGTTGTCGCGTCCAGACGGCTTTGGCGGAAAAACATGCATTTTCGACCCTGCGCAGTAACCTTCTCTTCATTTGTGCGTTTAATGAATGAGAGCGGCGCGCCCCAAAGAACAAAGCCAAGCAACGCATGGAGATAATCCAATGAAAAAGAAAATAGCCTTAGTGCTGGTATTTTTATCGGTCTTCGCATTCCCGGCGCTGGCCGCAAATGAGGACGCCCAATACTCCACGGCGGTCAGTAACAACATGAGAGCCATGGTGCAAGCGGGCATTCCGCAAGACGACGCCGAGGATTTTACCGCCAGAATGACCCAAAACCGCTTCTCGGAAAGGCAAATGGTCAAAGCCCAGAACATGGTGGCTCAAGCCCAGCAACAGGGGCTTTCCGGAGAAGCTGTCATGGCGAAAGGCATGGAGGGCATGGCGAAAAAGGCTTCGGCTGAGTCCGTATTATCGGCCATGGAGGGAGTTGCGTCCAGGCAGGCCTACGCCTCCAAGCAGGCGGGAGACCTTGTTCAGCAGAGAGACAGGACCCATCAGGTCGCCCAAACCATAGATGAAGCCATGGCGGCCGGGCTGAATGAAGAGGATTGCGACCGGGTAGCCCAGCAGTTGAAGCAAAGAGACAGGGTTCAAGATCCCGAGCTTTGCGATCAAAGTTTTGAAACCGCCAGGGACCTCTCCCGTGTGGGAGTCACCTCCAAAACCACGGCGGATGTGGTGTCCAAGGCTTTGTCTAAAGGATACGACTCCGACGACATGAAAGGCCTGAGGACGTCCTTCATGACGAAAGCCAGAACCTATCAACCTGAGGAACTTGGCCAGCAATACGCCAAAGGCATTACCGAAGGCGTAGCCCCCGCCCAACTGGGCAGCGGACTTGGCGGGCAAAGCCGCGGCGGTTACGGCGGGAGCGACTCCAGCGGCGGCGCCGGCAACGGCGGAGGTTCGGGAGGCGGCAACGGCGGCGGTAGTGGCGGAGGTTCGGGCGGCGGTAGTGGCGGCGGCTCGGGCGGCGGTAGTGGCGGCGGCTCCGGAGGCGGACGCGGAGGGAAGTAATCACCCTTATCATTTCGAATATGAAAAAAGGCTCGGTCCCTAAATTGGGGCCTGGCCTTTTTTTGTTGGGCGCGGCGATTTTTCTGGCTTCTCAGGGTGGATTCCGGGGCTTCAAATTGTTCAACCTGACTTTCACTTATGTTTTTAGCGCAAAATTTGGTATATTGTCGGGAAGGCTATACGCCAAAATACAAACCTAACACATAAGGAGTATGGGTTATGGCTGACATGACAGCTCCGGTGACCGCGCCTCCGACGCAGGAGGAGCTTTTGCTGCGCCTTTCCAAGGTTCGCGAGGGCATGGAAAAGGCCGGCCTGGATTATTACCTGACGGCGCATACGGACAATGTCTACTACCTGACTAATTTTTCGTACATTCCGTTTGAACGGCCTTTTTTTTGATCATCGCCGCAGACGGATCGCAGGTGATGATTTTGCCGGGTCTGGAGCTAAGCCACGCCCAGGACAGGGTGATTCCGGACGTGGTTTATAAAACCTATTACGAATATCCCGCTCCCCCCGGCAAGGGGTTTGAGGACGCCTTGAAAGAGGTGATTCCGTCCAGCGCCAAGGTGGGAGTAGAGTCGTCCCTTTCTCTGGCCTTAAAAAACGTAGCTCCCGGAGATGTGACGGTCATCGACCTTGTGGATGAAGCGCGGGTCGTGAAGTCCGATTACGAGGTGGGGCGCATAGCCTATGCTGCGCAGGTTTGCGACGAAGGGCTTAAGAAAATCTTTGAGCTTAGCAAGCCGGAAGCCATGGAGCTGACCTTCTTCAGCGAGGCGGGCCGGCACATGATGGGCAAGGTGGTCATGGAGGTTCCCGGCCTGAACCTGCTGGTTTCCAAATTTCTCGGCGCGGTGTGGCCCAAGAATCTGTCCGCTCAGCCGCATTCGGTTCCGGGGCTGTTTGACCTCCTGGAGGAAGGCGGCCCCCAGGTCACAATAATCGCGGCCCAGGCGGACGGTTATTCCGCGGAGCTGGAGCGCACCTTTTTTATCGGAAGCGTTCCCGAGGAAGCCAAGACGCCTTTCAAAGTCATGGAAGAGGCGCGGGCGCTGGCGTATGACCTGGTCAAACCGGGCGTCAGAGCGGAAGACGTGGACCGGGCGGTCTTGAAGGTGCTGCAGGACGCCGGATACGGCGATTGCATCCTGCACAGGACCGGCCATGGATTTGGAATAACAGGGCACGAGCCTCCTTGGATCGCCCTGGGAAGCGACGCCGTCCTGGAAAAAAATATGGTTATCAGCATCGAACCAGGCATTTACATCCAGGGCTTGGGGGGATTTCGGCATTCGGACACGGTTTTGGTGACGGACAATGGCTGCCAGTCTTTGACGAACGGACCTGTCGGGCTGGAGGATCTGATTTTGCCCGTCTAATTTTTTATCCGGAAAAACCCATGGAGGGGAAATGAGCCCACATATTCCGCAGGAGAAAGGCGTCATGACATGGCTGCCCGGCCTGCTTCTGGCTTTAGCGGTTATTGCGTTTTCGGCTATTGGCTTTATTACGGCTTTAATTTGCATATTTGCACTGCCCGACAAAACTGTGCAGCCCTGGCCCGCAGCAGGGATTTATTTTGCCTGCGCCCTTGTTCTCAGCGTACTGGTCTATGTTTTCGGCAGGGTCAATTTGCGAAAATACTCCCTGACGCCCGGGGAGGACGGCGGACCGCCCCCGGTGGGTTTTGTCTTGAAAGAGAGCGCTTCGGACAAGGCATTGAAATGGATCGTCCTGATCTACCCAATAATATTTGCATTTTGGGGCATAATGATCGGACTGATCTGCATTTTTGCATTGCCGGATGAGACGGTTCAGCCGCAAGTCTCGGTCTGTTTTTTCATTTCTTCGGTAATCATCATGCTTTCCAGCCTTCTGGCCATAATCAGGACAACAGGCAAAACAAAAGGCTGAGTGTAAAATCAGGAGCGCATCTTTGTTCGATCAACTGGAAAAAATAAATCAAAGGCCCTTACCCTATGAATTTTATACGGCGCAGGATTTGTGGGATGATGACTACGTTTCCACACAAATGCTGAAATATCATTTGAATCCGGACTCGGACCTGGCGTCCCGGAAGATGGAGTTCATTGACCGGTCCGCTCAATGGATCGCCGCCCGTTTTGGCCTGGGAGAGGGCAAGAGCGTTTGCGACTTCGGCTGCGGCCCGGGCTTGTACACTTCCCGATTCGCCCAAACCGGCGCCAAAGTAACCGGGCTGGATTTCTCTCGCAATTCCCTGGCTTACGCCAAAAGAAAGGCGGAGGAAAACGGCTTTGATATTGAATATCGCCTGGGCAACTACCTGGATTTTCAATCAGATGAAAAATACGATCTGATCACCATGATCTACCTGGACTTTTGCCCTTTAAGCCCGGAGCAGAGAAAAACGCTCCTGGATATTTTCCAAATGCATCTCAAAGACGACGGCCGCGTTTTTATGGATGTGCTTACACTGGCCTTTTTCGAGCAGTCGAAAGAGGAGAAGACTTACGAATATTCGGCCCAGGACGGTTTTTGGGCGGCCGGCCCTTATTATGTTTTCAACAACACCTGGAAGTACACGGACATCAATCTGCTTTTGAACAAGCATGTCATTGTGGAGGAAAACCGCACACGGGAAATCTGCAACTGGCTGCAATGCTTTGACAGGAACAGCTTTGCGCAAGAAGCGGAGGCCGGCGGTTTTGAAGTTTTGGAGTCTTATTCCAATACCGCGGGCGAGGTTTTTGAAGAAAAAGGGACGGAAATGGCGATGGTCCTGAAAAAACATTGATATGTCCCGGTGTTAAAAAATTCACACCCCTTCCCTGAGGGGCAAAGGGTATTTTTTCTTGACACCACTGGCAAATATTACAACAATGGAGCATTGTGTTAAGTCTCTTGCCAACCCGTTTTTTTGGATCAGACTAGTTAAATTACGCCGGGAAAAGCGAAGGTCATTCCCGCGGCTTATCCTGGATAGCGCTTTAGGAATTCTTACTATATCGACGGAGGTGGTCACCATGCACAAAACCCTGAACAGTCGCCTTGTCCCAGTCTTACTGCTCGCAGCTCTTGTGGTGCTGCTTTCCGTTACTGGGGGATGCGTGAAAAAATCGGAAGTCACATGGGCGAACGGAGAATACGCCAATCCCAATGATGAAGTGACCGTGGAAAGAGTGTTAGCGCTCTGCCCGCCGGTTCCCGCTCCCGTGGAGGAGCCCAAACCCGCACCCGCACCCGTTCCCGTTCCTTTGCCGGAACCGACGGCCAAGTACACGCCCAAACCCAAGCCGGTTGTTGTGCCGGAAATTCCCGGACTTCGGACGGATCGCCGTTCTTACCTGATTCCCAACCCGGATGAAACCGCTTACGAGGATTTTGGACTGTGCGCGTACACTTTGCTGCCCCACATGTATCCTTCACAAAACAGCGGCATCTACAACCGTTACGTGAAGATGCACCAGGCTTTCAAAAGCATTCCCCAGTTTGAAAAACAGGAACGCAGAGGCCCGGATGAGGTCAATGTTTTGTACTGGAACTTGAAAAGGCAGGCCTTTAGCGAAAATGCGTACAAAATCTTTGACATGTCCCACGGCTTTTACGTCCAGAATTACGACTACCAAAGGGCGAAAGGGTTCCTGGATCAGTGCAACCTGAATCAATCCGGCGGACCTTACATCATAGCAGCAAGGGGCCAGTTGACCGGCATGTCCGGCAACGACCCGGACCAGCAGGAATTGCTGGTCATCGACCTTTCCAGGGTCCATGAGGACGCTTTTAAAGGCGTGGTTGCTTCTTTCTTCCATCGCGTTCTGAAAAATCAATTCACCTGGAAGGATCATTTCGAGCTTAACCGGATCCAAGCCGCCGTCTCCGGACCTGCAAGCGGCCAGAAGCCGGACGTCTATCTGCTCAAATGGGTCAACGGTTCATACGCCGTCGCTAAATAGCCGGCCCAACCGATAAACAAAAAAAGAGGCGTAGGGACAAATTTTGTCTCACGCCTCTTTTTTTTTGTTGAATGGCTTTTACGCAGCGTGCACTTCAATCTTTCTGGGCTTGGCTTTCTCCACCTTCGGCAATACCAGACGCATCACGCCGTTTTTTAAGGACGCCTGGATCTTGCTCTGGTCAATGTCGTTGGAAAGGGTGAAACGCCGGTAATACCTTCCGGTCCCGTACTCGCGGGCCATATAAACCTGCCCTTCCTTTTCCTGGGGCTGCACGTCTCCGGTAATGGTGAGCACGTTGTCCCGCAGATCGATTTCCAGATCGTCCGCCGCCACTCCGGGCATGTCCGCCAACAAGACGATGTCCGCGTCTTTTTCAAAAATATCCACTTCGGGAACGTACATGCGGCCCGGACGGGTTTGCTCGGCGGGCCCGCTCACCTCGGTTTTTTCCTTTGCCACTAGATTTTTGTCCTTGTTTTCAGTATTCGACATGGGGAGCCTCCTTGTTGCGATGTCATGAACAGTCCTAACCCTTTACGGCGATTTGCCGGGGTTTGGCCTCTTCGGCCTTGGGAAGCACGACGGTGAGCACTCCATGGACGAAGTTGGCCTCCACCTTGGCCGCGTCGACGTTGGTCTTCAAGGTGATCGTTCGATTAAACTTGCCGCCTTTGCGCTCTTTGCGATGGTAGCTGGCGCCTTCTTCAGGGGCTATCTTTCTTTCACCGGAAAGCGACAGGGTCTTGCCTGTGATGGAGATATTGATCTCCGACGGGTCCATCCCGGGCAGCTCAGCGTAAACATAGAAATTGTCGGCGTCCTCAGTGACGTTGGTCAGGGGAAATACGCCGGCGGCGCCAGCGGCCTCATTGGCCAGGCTCGGGCCGTTGGCTAAAAAGTCCAGGGTCCTGCGCATGCGGCCCAATTCTCCTGCAACTCCTCCTTGGCCTTCCCAGGGAAAATCCAACCAAAAACCAGTCATGGCGTTCCTCCTTTCCGGGCGCGCGCCAAAAACCCTTGTGCGGCCCGTTGCTTCTTTATTGGACAATATTTTTGAATGCTTTTGTCCGGTCATGCTTGGGAAACACTTCTCCTCTCCGCGTCAAATAATGGATAACACACTGTTTTAATTCATCAATAATCCTGATTGCACTTAAAAAATATTTCCATTTTTTAAGTTGTCAAGAAGGAGGATGAAAATTTTTTCCCATGAAAAGACAGCAAAAGAATAGAACGTAATATCAGTTGATTAGAGCCTGCGCCCAAGAAAAATCCCCAAAGAGGAGACGCGATGCTTTAGCGTCTGGGCGCGGGAGGCTAAAAAATTTTTCATGGTCAGCCCTGGGATGGCGACCAGCAAGCCGGTTTGGGTGGAAATAAGCGCCTCGGAAATGCCGCCGGCCATGGCCCGGGCGTTTCCCGTCCCGTGAAGGGAGATGACGTCAAAGGTGGATATCATGCCGAGGACGGTGCCCAGCAGCCCCAGTAGCGGGGCGATGGAAGCCAGGACCGTGATGACGGACAACTGCTTGTCAAAAGAGGAGGCCACGGCCATGACGGTTTCGTCCATGGTGCTTCTATCCACGCCGGGGTTGGCCTCCCGTCTTTTGAGAAACTCGGAAACTACCAGGGCCGTTGCGCCGCGGAATTCCATAAAATCAGGCTGCTGATTCTCCTGGATGAGTTGGGCCGCCATTTCCCGGGGCATGTTGCGGACCCGCATACGGCGCAGGTACAGCCCTCTTTTGATTATGAGCACCCACATGAGCACGGAAATCAGCAGCAAAGGCCCCATAACCAGCCCGCCCTGGTCCAGGTGCTCAAAAATGCGGGATATATTGCTCCACAGCCAGGTCATTCTTTTTCTCGGACGGCGTAAATGGTGTTAGCCAGGGAAACGGCTTTTTCCTCCATTTGAGCGATGCTTCCTTCAATCCTGCGGGAAAGCAGGGTGTGCGCCAACATTATGGGAATGGCCGCGGCCAGGCCCAGCATGGTGGTGAGCAGAGCCTCGGAAATGCCTCCGGACATCATTTTGGGATCACCGGCGCCATAGTAGGTAATCACATGGAAGGTGTTGATCATGCCTGTCACCGTGCCCAACAGGCCCAACAAAGGCGCTACGGCCGCCATCATGGCGATGATGGAAAGAAACCGCTCCAGCGCTGGGATTTCTCCCAATATGGCCTCCTGGAGTGCATTTTCCATATCCATCCGCTCCAAATGCCTGTGTTTGATCCCCCAGGCCAGGACCCGGGCCAGGGGCTTGCTTTTTTGGGCCTTCAACAAATCCAGGCACTCCTTCCAGTCCCCGTTTTGGGCCAAAGGCTGAATTTGCGCCATGAGTTTTGAAGCGTTAACCCTGATGCGTAAAAGAAAAACCACCCGCTCCAGAACCAGAAGCATGGCAAAGCCTCCCAACGCCAAAATGACCCAAATAATGGGGCCGCCCTGAGGCAGGCGTTCGGCGAGCCCTTTTTCCTGGGTCAATTGCCTTAAGGCGGCGCCTTTGGTCAGGTCCATGGGCGCAACCGGGCTTTCCCCGTTCATATAGGCTCTTAAGGCTTTCCGGTATTTGGAGGAAGGCAGTTTGGATAAGGCGAAAAAACGCTGGCTTGCGTCCGAATACAAAAGGAAGCCGGTTTCGTCCCCCATGGAATAGGCGGCGGTGAATTCCCCCAGGGTCAATACGTCAGCCACCGCTTCTCTGCCCAATCGATCCACAATGGAGGCTTTTTCTATCCGCACCTCGCCTGATCGGGCGATTTCATCCAGCAGGATTTCCGCCATGGCGTCGATCTGCTCGATGCTGGGAAACCGGGACTGCCCGGCCAGTTCCTTGAGAGCGTCAGCCCGGCCGGGAATCAAAGCGCTTTGCTGGCTTTGCTTTACCAACGCCAAAGCATCCCGGGCGTTGCTCCGCACGTGGCCGACCAAGGTGCGGGTTTGGGCGTCCATGTTGGAAAGCTCCTGCTTCAGGGCTGCTTTTTGGGCTTCCAATTCCGAAATCCGCTTTTGCAAATCCGCAATATTTTCTTCGGTTTCGCTGTTTTTTTGATTCAGTTCGGCGATTGCCGCTTTGGCGGCCTGCCTGTCGTTGACGATCTTGGCCAGGGCTTCCCGGGCCTCTTTTTGGGCGGCCTGTTTTTCCTCCAGGGCGCGTTGCTCCAGCATGGCCTTTTGCCGTTGGGCCTCCACGGAGCGCGCTCTCATGTCCTGGCCAAAGGCGGGAATGCAAAGCAAAACCAAAATCAAGATTACTGCGGCGCTTTTTATTATTTTCATTGGGCGGCCACCTTTCCCAGGGGAAGCATCACAATATCGGCCGGACGCCTTTTGCTTGCAATGTCCACTGCGTGGGCCACGCCGGAGTCAAAGGTTTGCGGATAGGCCGTCCATGCCATGTCCACCGGGTCGAAATAGCCGGAGGAGCTTTGATCCAAGGTCTGATAGAACAAAGACAAGCGCCCCAGGCGCAGGACATCGGCCATGATTTCCTTGCCGTCCACATTTATAAGGCGCCTTTCCACCTCAAGGGCGCCGCCGTACTGAGCTTCCGTAAGCAGCATGTGAAAAACCCGGCGGAACTTCTCCTCCACGCCGATCCCAGGATCGTCCAGGGCTTCCTCCAAAGCGGCCATGCGGGTTTGCCTGTTCTCTTTATCAAAAGGCAGGCTTTGCTCCTGCAACTGTTGGAGTTCTGAGAAGGCATTTTTCAGGCTGGGCTCCAGGCGGGAGGCCATTTGGGCGATTTCCTGCTTTTCAATTTCCAGTTCTGCAACGTCCTGAGTCAAGGCGCCCAGGCGATCCTGCAATTCCTTTTGCCGGGCGTCCAGGAATTGGGCCTGTTCTTTGAGTCGAATCAAATCGTCCGCCAACTGTTGCTGTTCGGCGTCCCAATCGTCCTGACGGATTTGGGTTTCCCGGCGGATGGACACGGACTCCTCAACAGGCTTCAAGGCCGAGTCGGGAAACTTTTCAGCCGTGCCCGCGCTTGGCCAAGCCAACAAGCAGATGATTATGAACAAAACCTTTTTCAATTACAGCCTCCCTTAGAAATCTTTTGCATCTTTATACATATACGTTTTTTCGTGAAAAAACAAAGGTTCGCGAAGAAAAGGGGCCAGGTTAGGCAAAAAAATCGCCTTGACATCGGCTTGGCGGCCAAGTATATTTGAATAGTTGCTCATATGTTCATAGGATTAAATAACCCAGGCCCGGAAATGCTCATGATGGAAAACAAAGCCCCAAACGAGATAGAAACCCCAAACGCCAGTCAAGATAAGGCGAATGAAGACGTCTGCTGGGTGCGCTGCATTCATCAGGATCGGGTGGAAGAAGCCAGAAACCGCGCGGTTCCGGAAAAAGAGCTGCTTCAACTGGCCGATATGTATAAGGCTTTGGGGGACCCCTCCCGGCTGCGGATTGTTATGGCTTTAAGCCAGGGGGAAATGTGCGTTTGCGATCTTGCCGCTTATCTGGAAATCAGCGAGTCCGCGGTGTCGCATCAATTGCGCAGGCTAAGGAGCCTGGCATTGGTGAAAAACCGGAGGGACGGCAAGATTTTGTATTACAGCCTGGATGACGACCATGTGTCCAGCCTTGTTGCGCTGGGCCTTGAGCATGTCCGGGAATAGCAGGAGAAGCTAATGGATTACTTAATAGAGGTTTTTCGACAAAGCGTGGGCTTGCTGTTCGCTTCCGCTCCATACATCATTTTCGGGCTGGTTGTCAGCGGCCTGCTCAGGGTTTTCTTGAATCCTAACCTGGTTTCGCGGCATCTGGGTCACGGCCGGTTCAGTTCGGTCTTCAAAGCGGCTTTTTGGGGAATTCCCATCCCGTTATGCTCGTGCAGCGTGCTGCCGGCTGCAGTAACGCTTAAAAAGCAGGGCGCCAATAACGGAGCGACCACGGCCTTTTTGATTTCCACGCCCGAGTCCGGGGTGGACTCCATTGCCGTATCCTGGGCGCTGCTGGACCCCATTATGGCCGTCGCCCGGCCGGTTGCAGCCTTTGCAGCGGCCTCGGCGGCCGGAATCGCCGAAAACCTGTTCGGCTCGAGCAGGGTGGAACAGCCGGCTAAGCCTGATCTTAGCTGCCCGGTGGACGGCTGCTGCTCCGGAGAAGACTGCTCTCCCGAAGAGCACCGCAAGCACCACACTCTCCTTGAAAAATTGCGGACGGGCGTAAAATTCGCCTTTGGCGAGGTTTGGGGCGATATGGTCGGCTGGTTTTTTGTAGGCCTGATCATCGCCGGGCTGGTGGTGGCCCTGCTGCCGCCGGACATCCTGGGGAAATACCTGGGCGGAGGAATCGGCTCCATGCTGATTATGCTGGCCGCCGGCATCCCCATATACATTTGCGCCACGGCTTCCACCCCCATAGCGGCTGCGTTGATCTTGCAAGGCGTCAGCCCAGGAGCGGCTCTGGTCTTTTTGCTGGCCGGCCCCGCCACCAACATCACCTCCCTCACCGTGCTTTTCGGAGTGCTGGGAAAACGGGCGGCCGCCATTTACCTGAGCGTTATCGCCCTCAGCGCCGTGGTCTTCGGCCTGGCGGTGGACGCCATATACGCCGCCTTGGGGCTCAGCGGGACCGCGTTGCTGGGCAAGGCTGCGGAAGCCTTTCCCCCGTGGATCGGTTGGGTCAGTGCAGGAGCGCTTGTGCTTTTTTCCGTCAAGCCTCTATCCGCCGCCATCAAAGCAAAATTCAGCAAAGATTCCGGCGAAGGTTCGTGCTCCTGCCATGGCTGCTGTTCGGATCACGCCATGAACCCGATTATGGATCACATGCCCAAGGATCCGCACTAACCCGGACGAAAAAGGGTGCAACAATGCGGCCCATTCCAAACACGCCTTTTTCGCCATGGCCTTCACCGGCCATGGCGTTCATTCATAATTCAGATGCGATTTGCCTTTTGCATTCCCCTGGTGTATGGATTTCCAAAACTCCAGGAGGATGCTTGTGGGTGATAAAAAGTTTCAAGTGCGCTCAAAAATCTGGGTTCAGGATGACGAAGGCAATGTCGTGTTCGGCCTTGGCAGGCTGCGCATTTTGGAAGCCATCCAAAAAACAGGCTCGTTAAGAGCGGCTGCGCAGGAATTGGGCATGGGCTACCGGGCGATCTGGGCCAGGATTCGCGCCACGGAAGAACGTCTGGGCGTACCGGTTCTGGAAAAGAAGCAAGGCGGCCGTTCCGGGGGAGGCTCCTTTTTGACGCCATTTGCGGAAAAGCTGCTGGAGGATTTCAAAAGCATGCAGCGCAAAGTGGAAAAGGAGACGGACAAAACTTTCGCCAAGTCTTTTGAAGAAAACCTTGATGAGCACACCCGGGAAAACAATTAAAAACTTCTTGCTTTATCAATCAGTTAATAAGTTTACTTAGGGGGGCAGCTCAAATGCTGTCGGATGAACCTGCGAATCCAAATACGTTACCCAACTAAAAAGCATGCCTGCGGGTTCATCCAACACTCCGTCAAGTTACCTCATTATTCGATGTTCTTAACGCCCACTTTTCCGCCCAGTCATTCAACGGCGCCAGTACGACGAACAACTCCTCTCCGTCCTTGGTCAGGCGATAGCCTTCGTCGGTCAACTCCACGGCGTCCGCCTCCCTAAGCTCCCTCAATCGCTGGTTTAAAAGCGTGGGCGATAAGCCCCCGCTGGCCTCCTGCAAGCCTCGAAACCGCAAAGGGCCGTCCCTCAACTCCCATATGATTCTCAACGCCCAACGGCGTCCCAGCAGGTCCAGCAAGGCCATGATCGGACGGCCCGACTCGGAGCTGCGCACTTTTTTCCCTGGTTTAGGAGGGGATTTTGCCATAGTTTTCACTTTTCCCTTGCGCTATTAAAAATGTAGCAATATAGTGCTATTTAATTTGTAGCATTCCAACTCAAAGGAGGCAAGAAAAATGACCCAACAACGCATAGCCATGGTAAATCCGCCTTATGAACAGGAAACAAAGGAAGAGCTGGAAAAGATGATGCCTCCGGGCATAGAGCCTTTGAAGCTCTTCAAAACAATCGCCCAAAATCCGCGAGTGCTGAAAAAATTCCGCAAGGGGAACCTGTTGGACAGGGGCTCTATCGATCGCCGCGATCGGGAAATCGTCATCCTGCGCACCTGCGCCCGGTGCGGTTCGGAATATGAATGGGGCGTGCACACGGCCTATTTCGCCGAACGATTCGGTATTTCATCGGAACAGATCACCGCTACGGTG
The DNA here is from genome assembly GCF_000429905.1 of Desulfatibacillum aliphaticivorans DSM 15576. NCBI lineage: Bacteria > Pseudomonadati > Thermodesulfobacteriota > Desulfobacteria > Desulfobacterales > Desulfatibacillaceae > Desulfatibacillum > Desulfatibacillum aliphaticivorans. Next base: position 13,985 of record NZ_AUCT01000046.1, read on the forward strand.
CGCGGCGACGGCCAAAGTCCGTGTTGGGAAGAGAAGGACCGTCTGTTAATTCGGATGGTGGATGAGTTGCACGATTCCGCCCAAATTTCCGACGATCTATGGAATGGGCTCGCCGAAGCCTGGAACCCGGATCAGTTGGTGGAGTTGATCGTCCTGACCGGCTTTTACCACACGGTTTCCTTTGTCACGAATGGGGCGAAAGTGGAGTTGGAGGAGTTCGCCGCCCGATTCCCGGACAAGGCGTAGACAAAAAAAAGGCCGGGCGTCCCAGAATAGGCGTCCGGCCTTTTTGCTTTGTTAAGGTATTTTTACGCCAAAAGAGCGGGCCTTTCGGGCCAATGCCTGAAAGCGTTGCCCCTGCGGCCAACTTACTTGAAACTAACCCACAGGGCGTGGACAATGCCCGGCACGTAAAAGAAGATGCACAGGATGATGTTTATGATCAACGGCGTTCCCACGCCGCTTTTCAAAAAAACAGCTACCGGGGGAAGAAGCAGGCAAAGAATAAGCATGATGATTTTGTTGTCTTTCATGGGCAAAAGCCTCCTTGTACTGCATTAGCGTTCTCATAAGTTCAAGCTAAGGTGTCGGTGTAAGCAGTGTACAAAAAGTCGCCTTATAGCGTCCATAAAAAAACCGCCGGAAGAGAGGCTCCGGCGGCTTTGATTTGTGGAATTTATGCGGCGGGTTAAGCGATTAACTGGATTTTGGAAGCAGGAATCTCCCCCTCACCTTGGTCTTAACCTCCCAGGTAGGCTTTTTTCACTTCCGGGTCTTCCAGGAGCTTCTTGGAATCCCCTTCCATGACCAGAGAGCCGGTTTCAAGCACATAGGCCCTGCTGGCGAACTGAAGGGCCAGGCGGGCGTTTTGCTCCACCAAAAGGATGGCCGCGCCTTCCTTGTTGATCTCTTTCAAAGCCTTGAACACGTTTTGCATAAGCAAGGGGGCCAGGCCCATGGAAGGCTCGTCCAGGAGCATGATTTTCCGGCCGCTGATGAACGCCCTGCCGATGGCCAGCATTTGCTGCTCGCCGCCGCTGAGAGTGCCGGATTTCTGCGTATAGCGCTCTTTCAGACGGGGAAAGATGTCGAAGACCCGGGAGATGTCCTTTTTTATTTCCGCCGTGTCCTTGCGGGCGAAAGCGGAAAGGTGCAGGTTTTCCTTGACCGTCAGGTTGCCGAAAATGCCGCGGCCTTCCGGCACATGGGTGATGCCAAGCTGGCTGACCACCTTGTCCGGAGGATATTTTAGCAGGTCTTTATCCATGAAGGTCATTTTGGAACCGGGCTCAACTTTCACCATCCTGGAGATAGCCCTCAGCGTGGTGCTTTTCCCTGCGCCGTTGGCTCCGATGATGCTGACGATTTCCCCTTCGTCAATATGAAAGTCCAAACCAGTCAGCGCCGGTATCCTTCCGTAAGAAACACTCAGGTTTTCCACTTTCAAGAGCATCAGTATTCAATCTCCTTGCCCAGATAGGCCTCGATCACCTGGGGATGATTTCTTATTTCCTCGGGCTCGCCTTCCGCAATCACTTCGCCGAAAACCAAAGCCTGGATTCTTTCGCACAATTCCATGACGAACTTCAATCGGTGCTCGATCAACAGGATGGCCATTTTATATTCCCCGTGGACAAGCCGGATGATTTCCATAATCTGGTCCAGTTCTTCGGGGTTCATGCCTGCGGTGGGCTCGTCCAGCAGCAGGATTTTGGGGTCTGTGGCAAGGGCCCGGGCGATTTCCATCCTGCGTTGGGCGCCGTATGGCAGGTTGCCCACAAGCTGGTCCGCAAATTGATCCAATCCCACCAGGGCCAGCAAATCCATGGCCTTGTTGGTCATCTGGGTTTCTTCCCTTTTCCTGCGTGCGCCGCCGAAAAAGGCCCCAAACAGGCCGTAAGTGATCTTGGAGTAACACGCCATTTTAACGTGCTCCAAAACGGTCATGTGGCGCCACAGGCAAAGGTTCTGGAAGGTGCGCCCGATGCCTCTGGCTGCTATCTGGTAGGGCTGAAAGCCTTCTATGCTCCAGTTGTTCAGCAAAACCTGGCCTTCCGTGGGAGTCAGTATGCCGGTCATCATGTTGAACACGGTGGTCTTGCCCGCGCCGTTGGGACCGATCAAGCCCCGGATGTCCCCCGGATTCATAGTGAGATTGTAATTTTTTACCGCCTGAAGCCCTCCGAATCGAATGCTCAGGTCTTTAATTTCCAATAAAGGCATAATATCCTCGCCTGTTGCTTGGCTTTTTCAATATCAGGGCTTAATTTTTCGGCCTGACCAGTTGTTTGACGTCGAATTCCTTGAACGCAATCAGCCCCGTGGGCCTGAAAATCATGACAAGGATGAGCAGCAGAGGAATAATGATCCACTTGAACAGCTCCAAGGGGCGCAAGGCCTCTCCCAGAAGGCTGATGCTCACCGCGCCGACAATGGACCCATGCACGGAATTGAGGCCGCCGAAGTAAACCATGGCCAGAATTTCGGCCAGCCTTTGCAGCCCAAAAGACGCGGGGTTCACGTAGCGCAGAATATGGGCGAAGAGCCCGCCTGCCGCTCCGGCCCAAAAAGCCCCGAACAAAAATCCCACCATTTTGGTGCGCCTGGTATTGACCGTCATGGCGTCCGCAGCGGACTCATCGTCCCGGACTGCGTTCAACGCCTTGCCCAGGGTGGACCGGACGAAATTGTTGATGACCCAGATGCACAGGACCGTCCAGCCGAACACCATGGGAAGGCTGGCGTAGTTGGGCTGGCTTCCCAAGCCGCGGGGGCCGCCGACTACTTCCAGGTTTTCGATCAGGCTTTTAACAATAAACATGAAGGCCAGAGAAATGATGGCCAGGTAGTCGCCCCTGGTTCTAAAAGACGGAATGGCTATGACCAAAGCCCCCAGGGCGGCCGTGAATCCTCCAATAATAATGGCCACGGGAAAAAAGTAGACGCCCAGGCTGGGAGAAAGAACCGCTTCCCCGAAAAAACGGTCGTTGGTGAACAGGACCAGGGTGAAAACCGAGGCTGCATAGGCTCCAAGAGCCATGAATCCGGGATGGGAGCAGGAAAACTCCCCCATGTATCCGTTGATCACGTTCAGGCTTAGCGTCAGCATTATAGCCACCAGCGTGAACTTGAGCGTCATCACCCGGTAGGCGCTGATGTCCGCCCACAGATGGAGGACCAGGTACAAGAGGGCAAGGTGCAGGACCACGGAAAACATGGGCGAAATTTTGTAGATCATTCCTGCAAGCGCGTTGAACACCGAGGCCAAGGCCCTTCCAACAAGAAGGATCGGAATGAAATACACGCCTATAAGAAAAGCCAGGGCGCTGGGCATAAGATGCAGATCCTTCAGCATGATCATGCACCCAAACAGGACGGGGACTTTGGGGAGTCCAAGAGCCTCCGCTATCAGGTCCCCCAAAAACCGTTCAAACAGGACCGCCGCTAATATTCCTGCAAGCCAACCCAACATAGGGACGCAGGAAAAGTAGCTCCTGAAAGCCTTGAAAAAGCCTTTTACGCCTTTGGATGGGCCGTTGCTTTGAATTTCTGGTTGCTGGTTAGTCATCGATAACACCCTGTCCTATAATCTAAGCCTTGCACTGTGGGGTTCGCCGAAAAAGCCGTGAGGCCTGAAGGTGAGAATGAGCAAAATAATGGAGTAGGCGATAAAATCGCGCATGGTGGACGGGAATATGAGGGCTACGAAGATTTCGATGAACCCTAATAAAAAGCCCGCCAGGGTAGCGCCCAGGATGGAGCCGCGCCCTCCCAGAATCGCCGCCACAAAGGCTTTCCAGCCGAACACAATGCCCATATACGGGTCCAAAACCGGATAGGCGACCCCGAACAGGCACCCGGCGGAAGCGGCCAGCCCCGAGCCGATGGCGAAGGTCAGCGCCGCGATCACATTGGCGGGAACCCCCATCAGCGGAACCACAGTGTAGTCAAAGGCCATGGCCCGCATGGCCATGCCCCACTTTGTCTTTTTCACGAACTGATCCAGGGCTATCATCAGGACAATGGAAACCAATACGATCATGATTTTTTTGTTCGTAATAAAGACGCCGCCCACGTCATAGGTGACGGATTGGATCAGAGAGGGAAATTTGGCCCGCTGGGCGCCCATGATGGCCAGCACGCCGGTTTCCAGAATAATGCCTATCATGAGGCCGGTGATGGCGGCCGAAGCGCGGGGAGCTTCCCTTAAAGGACGATAGCCCACGCGTTCGATGATCACCCCCACAATGGCGTTCAGCATCATGGCGCATACAATGGTCAACAACAGGACGACCCAGCCGGGAATGGCGATGGTTCCGGCGGCGGCAAGGGCGGTCAGGGTAGTGGCGACAATGAAGCTGATATACGCTCCCACCATGAACACGTCCCCGTGGGCGAAATTAAAAAGCATTAACACGCCGTACACCATGGAGTAGCCCAAGGCGATCAGCGCGTAAAAACTTCCCCATTGCAAGGCGTTTACCAGGCTTTGAAAAAAGACGGTCATAAGATTGCTTCCTGGCTTGCGTAAGAATGCGGACCCGGAGGCTTAAACCTCCAAGCCCGCATACTGTCGGTTGGCAAGGTTCCGGCTTGGCATCAGCCGGTAATGATTTTATTACGGACAAACGGACTTATAGAACTCGAATTCCCCTTTGTCGTTAATCTTAACGATGACGGCGCATTTGATGGGATCGCCGTCTTCCGTAAAGGTCATTTTACCCGTGATGCCTTCAAAATCCTTGACTTTAGCCAAGGCGTTGCGAACCGCGGTGCGGTCCTTCTCGATGTTGCCGGTCAATTTGCCCATGGATTCAATGGCTTTTTGCACGATTCCCAGAGAGTCCCAGGTCAGGGCGGCGACGTCGTCGGGCACGTAGCCGTATTTCTTTTCGTATCTGTCGATGAAAGCCTTGGTGCTGCCCGTGGCGCCGGCGGCTGCGTAATGGGAGCTGAAGAACAGGCCGTAGCAGTCAGGTCCGCACAGGTTTACGGTCTCGGCGGAGCCCCAGGAGTCGCTTCCTACGATGGGCTTTTGCCAACCCAGTTCATGAGCCTGCTGCACAATCAGAGCCACTTCATTATAATACTGCGGGGTGAAGATGACTTCGGCGCCGGACTGAATGATCTTGGTCAACTGGGAAGAGAAGTCGGCGTCCTTGGTGGTGAAGCTCTCAAAAGCAACCACGGAGCCGGGGCCGTGGATTTTCTCCCATGCGATTTTAAAGAACTCGGCCAGACCTTTGGGGTAGTCGCTGGCGACGTCATACAGCACGGCGGCTTTGGTGGCCCCGAATTCCTCGGTGATGAAGTTGGCGACGACAGGACCCTGGAAAGGATCAAGAAAGCAGCCGCGGAAGACGTAAGGACGATCTTTGGTGGAGTCCGGGTTGGTGGACCAGGGGGTGATCATGGGGGTGGCCCAGTCATTGGCCACGCCGCCGGCCGGGACGGCCTGCTTGGAGGACTGGGGGCCGACAATGGCTATCACTTCGTCCTGGGTGATCATCTTGGTGTTGGCTTTAACCGCGGACTCGGCCTTGGCCTCATTATCCTCGATTACCAGCTCCACTTTGTATTTTTTGCCGTCGATTTCCAGGCCGCCGGCGGCTTCCACATCTTCCAGCCACATCTGTGCTGCGTACTTGGTTCCTTCTCCCACCTTGGGGATGTCCCCGGTTATGGGCGCGTTAATGCCGATTTTGATGACTTTGGCTTTTCCCCAGGCCCATGCATTGGGCGACAGAGCAAGAGCAATGACCAGACAGCCGATAATAAGTGATAAAGATCTTTTCATAGGGCCCCCATAAAGGCTAAAAAAGTTAGTATTTGGGAAAAATACAATACTGGCGCGCATTCGATCCAGTCGCAACAATGCCCTACCATAAAACCCATATTTTTTCACCTGAAAAAAATTACTGTAAAGCCCTATCCCAGCCAAATCTTAGCATATTCCCGCGGCCCTGAGAGAAAACCAACCCTGCCTGACAGTGCAGCCGATGTACAGCCCGCGTGACTTTTTCAACAATCGGAGCCTTATTTTCATCCGCGTCCGGCAAACAAAAGTTTTCAGGCCCGACTCTTGCGGAAAAATCCGGCCAGGGTATTCGCCGGCGGCAAGGCCTTCCACCCGCCTTTCCCCAGCCTCCTTTAAGCCGGGTTTTGTGTTCCATCCCCCCCCCAGAAATCCTCCGGAACCGAAAAGGACGTCAGACTTCATTATGGCGCCTCGCCGACAAGGGGACGTCAAAAGCCATAAGGCCTCCTATATTTAGCTCGGATGTGGTATTTTCCGTCAAAGAGCAGTTGAAAGGTTGCGCAATGAAGATAATCCTGCGGACGCTCAACTTTTGCATATACTGCAGCTTCGGAGGCGCCAGCCTCCCTCACTTAGGAACATCCGTGGAAAAATGGAGGACGCCTCATGGAATTCGTTCAGGCTACGGAAAAGCACGTTGCATCCTATGCGGAACAGATCATTGATCTGATCCACAGCACTGGCCAGGCGGCCTTCGGGTACCAGTTTGTCAGCCGGGAGTATTTTGACAGGATTGTAGGCGCCTCTTTGGCTTCGCCCGGAACATTGTTTGGATACGACAGGATTACGCTTGCCATGGATGGGAGCCAACTGCTGGGCATGGAGGCGGGATTTGAGGGTCCCGGATTTCTTTTGCGGAAAAAGGCCATGGCTTCGGTTTATCCTGAACTGATTGAGTCGGGGGCTCTGCCGCGGGACGTTCTTGGCGAGATGGGAACGCGGGGCTATCAATGCGGCTACCTCAATCCCAACATTCCAAAAAATGTGTATTATGTTCTGACTCTCGCCGTTGACGCGCAGAGCAGGGGAAAAAAGATCGGCGCCGGCCTGCTTTCCAATGCCATGGATAAGGCCAAGGCCGCAGGCTATCGCGGCCTGCATCTGGACGTTTTTGCGGATAATCCCGCCGTGGGCTTTTACAAGGCCATGGGACTAACCTGCTTGGCTGAAACCCTGGCGCCCGCGCCCAGTCAAAACGGCGTTCCCAAAGGCTTGCGCATGGCCATGGATTTTTAGAGGAATACGCAGCCGGTGCAACAAAAAAGTCCCCCAGGAATATGGCGTCCCCAAGAATATAGGAGTTATGAAATAACAAAGGCTAACCCACCCCGGTCAATGGGGAGGGTTAGCCTTTGTGCGTCCACATTGGCTCCAAATTTCTTATTATACCTTGAAGCCTTTTTTTATGTCTTGAAAGCTAAGGCCGAACTCATGGAATAAATTCGTCAATGGCTTTCAGCAGCGTTTCGGTTTGATTCTCCATTAACCCGAGCCCTGAATTTTTCCTGAAAACTATTTTCCGGCCCTTGTCCACCACAATATACACCCGGCTGGCCACCGGCAAGACGCTATGTTTGGCGGCGTATGCTTTGATGACCTTGGCTTCCGCGTCCGAAAGCAAGGTCAGATTTTTCAGGTCGTGTTTTTTTATGAATTTTTGGTGAGAGGCGACCGAATCCTTGCTGATGCCAAGAACTTTCACTCCCCGGGATTCAAACTGGCCGATGTTTTGTTGAAACTCAACAAATTCCGGCGTTCAGTTTTTGGAGTCGTCTTTGGGGTAAAAGGCTATTACCGCTCCGTTGTGCGTTTCCAGAACCTGGCTCAAAGTGACGGCGGCGCGGTTTTGGTCGGGCAGGGTAAAATCCCCGGCAATGTCTCCCACGGCCTGGGAACCCTTGGCATGTTTATGCGCGGAGCAGCCCCCTAAAACCGCGAGCAATAGAATTAAAATCAATAACGAAATTTTGGGCACGTCTTCTCCCCCTTCTTGAAAAACGGGTTAGGTTGCTTGCCTGACGTTTTGGGCCTTAGGAACCCCCTGTCGTCAAAGCGGCATTTATTTAACACGCAATTTAATTGTGCGCAATACAATTCTGCGCGCCAGTTGTTTTTCCAGGTGGATTGTGACACACTGATCCCAGCCGCATTTAGCCTGGGAGCTTTTAATATGAGTAATGACGAATTGTTGAAGCTGGATAATCAGTTGTGTTTTTTGTTGTACGCCTGCTCCAGGGGGGTGACCCGGACCTATCGGCCGCTCCTGGCGGAGCTGGATATCACCTACCCCCAATACCTGGTTATGCTGGTGCTATGGGAGGAAGATGGGCCGTCCATCAAATCCCTGGGGCGCCGGTTGTATCTGGATTCAGGAACGCTCACCCCCTTGCTAAAGCGTTTGGAGGCCTCGGGATTAATTGTGCGTAAAAGATCTTCAGATGATGAGCGCATTGTCAAGGTGCTCCTTACAGACAAGGGAAAGGCCATGAAAGAAAGGGCCTACGCCATCCCGGAAGCCCTGCTTTGTCCTAGTGGGTTGTCAGGCGAGGAGTTTGTGGGATTGAAATCGCTGCTCGAAACCTTGTTGGAGCGTCTCCGCAATTTTGAAGCCAATGGAAAGGACTGTCGGGACATCATGCAATCATTTAAGAGCGAAAAGGCTTAAGGCCGGGCCGATAGAATTCTCCGCAAAGAAAACGCCTCTAAAAAAGGCCGCCGAAAAGGGGGGAATCGGCTGCCTGCTTTTACTGGCGCCCTTCTTCCTGATATGTCCGAGCGTCCGTGGACTACGCAGGGGCGCTGCTTGCTTGCTGCGCCCAAATAACAACTGCCTCCTAATCCGTCATTCCCGAGCGTCCCTATCGGGAAACAAGAGTCTTTGCCCTATATATTTGGACAGCCTGACAGTATAGTGCGCCGCCAGGATTGCACAGCGACATGCAGGTCGGATTATGCGGAGCCGGGATAGCGTTCTGGACAGGGCTGGCGTATAAACCTCCATAAAAGCGCGGCAGGCGCCCCATCAGCAAGACATGATTTCAGTAGGATGCATATAGTGGGTTAATCAGGGCATCCCTCAAAATTTCCTAAAAACTCCCTGAGGGAGATCGCCGATGTCTGCCAGATTTGTTCCGAAGCCTCAAGGGTATTTTGGAACAGACACTATTTGCTTGGCAATGGATGTCCCGCATAACATCTTGCTATAAATGTAAAATATCGTCTTAACTCACGGACGGTCCCTTAATACGTTTTTCATTCCGCCATGAAAAGTGGCTGAGTTTCCAGAGGTTAAAGTTTTTGATTTTTTTGATGAACACTCCCTTCCGCCCCCTATCTCCCCATGGGGTGAAGGGTTTGGATAGGGTTGGGGCGCTTGCAATTATTTTGACGTTACTCGGTCAATTTTGCTATTTTTAAGGAACCGGAAAAAATGCAACATACAGACAATTCATTCTATCAATGCAAATATCTTTACGCCTTAGAAGCTACGAATAGGAAAATCATGAAAAGACTTATATTAACAGTTTCTATGGCATTGGCTTTTGTCCTTTTCGCATTTCCAGAAGCGAGTACAGCAGAAAAAGGTAAGCGTTCAGGGGGCTAAAAAAAGTCCTACTTAGGAATTATTCCTACTAGACGTCCTCTGTGTTATGTGCTAGGGTTGTTTCATGAAACCCAAGCGCCCCATATCCGACCTGGACTGGCAACTCACTCCCCAACCTATGCGTGAGTATGTGCTCTATCTGGAACGCACCGTCCAACAGCTTCAACAATCCGTGGACCAACTCACCCAGCTTGTTCAGGAACAGGGCCAAATCATTCAACAGCAAAACAAACGCATTGAAAAATTGGAAGCCCAGCTCAACAAGAACTCCGGTAATTCCAGCAAACCGCCCTC
>NZ_AUCT01000047.1 GCF_000429905.1 Desulfatibacillum aliphaticivorans DSM 15576
CGCAAGATCCTGGACGAAGGCCAGGCCGGCGACAACATCGGCGTTCTTCTGCGCGGCACCAAGCGCGAGGACGTGGAGCGCGGCCAGGTTGTGACCCATGTCGGCAAAATCAAGCCGTACACCAAGTTCAAGGCGGAAGTATACGTCCTGAGCAAAGAGGAAGGCGGACGCCATACTCCGTTCTTCACGGGCTATCGCCCCCAGTTCTACTTCCGCACGACGGACGTGACGGGCGTGGTGACCCTGCCTGAGGGCGTTGAAATGGTGATGCCCGGCGACAATGTGGCCGTAGAGGCTGAACTGATTACGCCCATCGCCATGGAAAAGGAAGTGCGCTTCGCCATCCGTGAAGGCGGCCGCACCGTGGGCGCCGGCGTCGTTTCCGAAATTATAGAATAGCGCCGGTCTAGGAGATATAAGGTGAGAACAAAGGCAACTTTGGCTTGTACGGAGTGCAAGCAGAAGAATTATCAGACAAATAAAAACAAGCGCACCACTCCGGATAAGCTTGAATTTAAAAAATACTGCCGCTTTTGCCGTCGTCACACCCTGCATAAGGAAGTGAAATAAAAGCGGTCGTCTTGCAGGCCAGTAGCTCTAACGGTAGAGCGGCGGACTCCAAATCCGAAGGCTGGGGGTTCAAATCCCTCCTGGCCTGCCAAATAATTTTTCGGCAAATCCTTAAGCTCAGGGCTGCCGCCGCCCACAGTCGGCGGCGCTTTGGGCTTTCGGCATTTGAAGAAATGTAAGGAATTATGGGACGTTTACAGCGAAAAAAACCGGATTCCAAAAAGAAAAAGGCCAAAAGTGCGGCTCAGGAAATGGAGCTGAACGGCGCTCCTAAAAAACCGGCGCCCGCACCGGCGCCCAAGCAGGCTTTGGCTTCAGAAGGCCCCAAGGGCCCTGCTTTTTGGACGAATTCGGTTCAGTTTCTCCGGGAAGTTCGCGGTGAGTTGAAAAAAGTTACCTGGCCTTCCAGGAAGCAAACCGTTGGGTCCACTGCGGTAGTTATCATCTTAGTGGCCGTCATCTCCATGTTTTTGGGGCTGGTGGACATGGGCCTGACTGAAATCGTCAGGCTCGTTATCGGATAGCGAACCCAGGCCCGAGGAGGCAAGAAATTGGCTCTCAAATGGTACGTCGTTCACGTTTATTCAGGTTTTGAAAATAAGGTGAAGACCGCTCTGGAAGAACGGATTGCCTCGTCCCGTTTCTCCGACAAATTCGGTCAGGTCCTGATTCCCACCGAGCAGGTGGTGGAACTGGTCAAAGGCAAACGGAAAACCTCTCAGAGAAAATTCTACCCAGGGTACATCCTGGTGCAAATGCACCTGGACGACGAAACCTGGCATTTGGTGAACGACACGGCAAAGGTCACCGGTTTTCTGGGCGGCAGGAACAAGCCTTCACCGCTTTCGGATGAGGAAGCATCGAGAATCGTGGATCAGATTGAGGCGGGCAAGTTGAAGCCTCAACCCAAGTATTTGTTCGAAACCGGAGACGAAGTCCGGGTCATTGACGGCCCGTTCACCAATTTTAACGGCTCAGTAGAAGCCGTTAACCCGGAAAAAGGCAAGATCAAGGTCATGGTCAGTATATTCGGCCGGGCGACTCCCGTGGAGCTTGACTTTGTCCAGGTTACAAAACTGTAGGAACAAGGAATCGGTAAAATGGCAAAAAAAGTATTAGCGATGGTCAAGTTGCAGGTTCAGGCGGGCAAGGCCAATCCTTCCCCCCCCATCGGACCTGCCCTGGGTCAGCACGGCGTCAATATCATGGAGTTCTGCAAGGCCTTCAATGCAAGGACTGCCGACCAGGAAGGGATGGTGATTCCCGTTGTTTTGACGGTCTATCAGGACCGGTCTTTCTCTTTCATCACCAAGACCCCTCCGGCCTCCGTTCTGATTCTTAAGGCGGCGAAGCTGGCCAAGGGATCTTCCGACCCCAAAAAAATCAAGGTCGGCAAGATCACCAAGGCCCAGGTAGAGGATATCGCCAATCTTAAAATGGTGGACCTCAATGCAAAAGATATGGCAGGCGCCAGCAAGATCATTGCTGGGACCGCCAGAAGCATGGGCATAGAAGTGGTCTAGCCTGATATAAGGAGTCTGGAGTTATGGGCAAGCCTGGAAAAAAATTTTTAGAATCCAAGAAAAAGGTGAACCGGGACCTGAAATACGGCGTCCTGGAGGCCTTGCAAGCCGCCATCGAATCCTCTTACGCCAAGTTTGACGAGACGGTGGATGTGGCGGTTCGTTTGGGCGTCGATCCCCGCCATGCAGATCAGATGGTCCGCGGCACCTGCGTGCTTCCCCACGGAACCGGCAAGGACGTCCGGGTTCTGGTCTTCGCCAAGGGCGAAAAGGAAGCCGAAGCCAAGGAAGCCGGCGCCGACTTTGTGGGCAACGACGATCTGGTGGAGAAAATTCAGGGCGGTTGGCTGGATTTCGATAAGGCCATAGCCACCCCCGATATGATGGGTACGGTTGGTAAAATGGGCCGCATCCTGGGCCCCAGGGGCCTGATGCCCAACGCCAAAACCGGAACCGTGACCTTTGACGTCGCCAAGGCCGTTCAGGAACTGAAGGCCGGTAAAATCGACTTTCGCGTGGAAAGGGCAGGCATCCTCCACGCCCCCATGGGCAAGGTTTCCTTTGGCGCGGAGAAACTGCTGGATAACATCAGCGCTTTTTTCGAGACCGTACAGCGCCTTAAGCCCTCAGCGGCCAAGGGTACGTACATGAAGAGCATTGCTGTCTCCACAACCATGGGCCCGGGCGTGAAAATCGATCCGACCCTGGTTAAAGATATTGTAAAATAGGCGGCCATGCCGTTTCGTGCATGATCACCGCGCCGGAAATCGCCGGCAAGCCGCTTCGGGAGGGGGGTGTTAAAAACGCTCCCCTTCGCGCTATTTTGCGGCGCCGGATGACAATGGGATTTTCGGCGGGTTTTCTCAGGAAATGGACCGCCGTCCGACATAACCACTTGAACCTTATAACCTTCTGTCAAAGACCGCAGGTGCGCCATTGACCATGGCGCTTAATGGAACGGGTATCCGGCCTGCCGAGACAAAGCCCATACAAGCAGCCAGCCCAAAACACGCGCTTGTGCGGTTTTTTACAGAACACTATTGGAAGGAGGTGTGAAAGACCTTTGAGACCGGAAGATAAGAAAAAGGTCGTAGAAGACCTGCATGTGAGAGCGGAAAAGGCCAAACTAGCGATTCTCACGGACTTCAGAGGACTCAACGTCGCCGCAATGAGCGAACTCCGCAAAGGCCTCCGGGCTGCTTCCGCCGAGTATCAGGTCGTCAAGAATACCTTGATGACTCTGGCAATCGAAGGAACGGACCTGGAAGTTTTGAAGGACGAGCTTAAAGGCCCCTGCGCCGTTTGCTTGGCCTATGAAGATCCCGTCGAACCTACAAAAGCTCTCACCGAGTTCGCCAAGAACAACAAAAAGTTTGAAATCAAAATCGGCGTCCTCGATGGTAAACTCGTGAACCTGGACGGGCTGAAAGCCCTGGCCGACCTGCCCCCCCGCGAAGTATTGCTGGGCCAGATCGCCGGGACCCTCAACTCGTTGCCCACCGGCTTGGTGCAGTGCCTGGCCGGCGTCCCCAGGAAGCTGCTTTACGCTCTGCAAGCTGTCAGAGACCAAAAGGAAGCGGCCTAATTCGCTTAAACCTGTTTTGGGAAACCAATTCTTTCCCGGCCGAATGCCGGGACAAGCGCCGAAGCGCTGCTTAGAATATTTAGGAGGATTAATATAATGGCTGACATCACCAAAGAAGATGTATTGGAATTCATTGCAAACATGACCGTTCTGGAACTCTCCGAACTGATCAAGGACATTGAAGAGAAGTTCGGCGTTTCCGCCGCCGCCCCCGTGGCCGCAGTCGCCATGGCCGGCCCCGCCGCCGCTGATGCAGAAGAAGAAAAGACCGAATTCGACGTTATTCTTCTTTCCGCCGGCGACAAGAAGATCCAGGTCATCAAGGAAGTCCGCGCCATCACCGGTTTGGGCCTCAAAGAAGCCAAAGCTCTGGTCGAAGAAGCTCCCAAGGCTGTCAAAGAAGGCATTGCCAAGGAAGACGCCGAAAAGGTCAAAGAGCAACTGGAAGGCGCCGGCGCTCAAGTCGACATCAAGTAGTTTTTGTTTCAAGGCCGGAAGCGGGAACAGGCCAACCTGTTTCCGGCCTTTTTTTTACAAGTGGTTATCGGTATCAGGGCCATTTCCTAAACACTGGAAAAACAACCTGCACTTTCTTAGGGAGAAACCATGGCGGACAGGCCCTTGACGCAACAGCGTTTACGAAAAAGTTTCGGCAAGATTGCCAAGATCGTTGATATTCCCAACCTCATCGAGATGCAGCGCATCTCCTACCAGAGGTTCCTCCAAATGGACGTGCCTCCGGAAAAAAGGGAAACCATCGGGCTTCAAGCAGTATTTCACTCGGTGTTTCCTATCCGGGACTTCTCCGGCACCGCTTCACTGGAATTCGTCTCGTACCGTTTCGGCGAGATAAAATATTCGGTGGAGGACTGTGTGCATCGCGGCATGACCTACGAGGTGCCCATTCGCATCACGGTTCGACTGGTTGTCTTTGACGTAGACAAGGAAAAAGGCATCCAGAACATTCGCGACATCAAGGAACAGGAAATTTATTTCGGCACCATTCCCCTCATGACAGAACAAGGCACCTTTGTCATAAACGGCACGGAGAGGGTTGTGGTCAGCCAGCTTCATCGTTCCTCGGGCGTCTTTTTCGACCATGACAAAGGCAAGAGCCACGCCAGCGGCAAGGTCATATACACCGCCAGGATCATTCCTGTGCGCGGCTCCTGGATCGACATGGAAATCGATCCCAAGGATGTCTTGTACATCCGCATCGACCGGCGCAGAAAGTTCCCTGCGACGTTGCTTTTCAAGGCCTTCGGGTACAGCACCGAAGACCTTTTGAACTATTTCTACCAGACGGAAAAGTTGACGTTAACCCCCAAGACCCTGTTCAAGGAATTCGATGCGAAAACCTTGCGGGGCCAACGGGCCAGCATCACCGTTAAAATGCCGGATTCCGACGAAGTCATCGTGAAGAAGGGGCGTCTGTTCACCCAGCGGGCCGTGAAGACCATGGCTCAGGCCGGGATCGAAAAGGTGGCTATTCTTCAGGAGGACCTGGAGGATAAGGTGCTCGCCAGAAGGGTTTTGGATCCCAAGACCGGCGAAGTGCTTTATCCGGCGAACCACGAAATTGACGAAGCCACCCTGGAAGCCATGCGCGACGCCGGGGTTCAGAAATTCGAGATCCTGTACAGCGCCCCCGGCACGGGCGGCGATTCGGTTCGCAAGGCCCTGCTGCTGGACAAGGTGGAATCCCGGGAAGAGGCTCTGGTGGAAATCTACCGCCGCCTGCGTCCCAGCAATCCCTCCACGGTGGAGGTCGCCAAGGATTTCATCGATCAGTTGTTTTTCAGGCCGTCCCACTACGATCTGTCTGCGGTGGGCCGCATGAAGCTTAACATGCGCCTGGGCCTGGACACCCCCGTGGAAGTGAAGACGCTTCGCCGGGAGGACATCCTTCTCACCGCCAAGACCTTGGTGGACTTGAAGGACAGCCAGGGCGCCGTGGACGACATTGACCACCTGGGCAACCGCCGCGTCAGAGCCGTGGGCGAATTGCTGGAAAACCAGTATCGCATCGGCTTGGTGCGTATGGAAAGGGCTATCAAGGAGCGCATGAGCCTCCAGGAAATCGACGCCCTGATGCCCAACGACCTGATCAATCCCAAACCGGTCTCGGCCGTGGTCAAGGAATTCTTCGGCACCAGCCAGCTTTCCCAGTTCATGGATCAGACCAACCCCTTGTCGGAAGTCACTCACAAGAGACGGCTTTCGGCCCTGGGACCCGGCGGCCTCACCCGCGAACGCGCGGGCTTTGAAGTGCGCGACGTACACCCGTCCCATTACGGCAGAATCTGCCCCATTGAGACCCCTGAAGGCCCCAACATCGGGTTGATCGTCTCCCTTTCCACTTACGCCCGGGTCAATGAATTCGGCTTTGTGGAAACCCCCTACCGGGTGGTGACGGAAGGCCAGGCGACCAAGGAAATCAAATATCTTTCGGCCATGGAGGAAAAGGACCTGCCCATTGCGCAGGCCAACGCCCCTCTGGACGAAGAAGGGTTTTTCATCAACCCCACCGTGTCCTCGCGCGTGGAAGGCGAACTGACCATCGTGAAGAAGGAAGACGTCAAGCTCATGGACATTTCGCCCAACCAGCTTGTGTCCGTGTCTTCTTCCATGATTCCCTTCCTGGAAAACGACGACGCCAACCGCGCTCTCATGGGCTCCAACATGCAGCGCCAGGCGGTTCCTTTGCTGGCTACGGAAGCGCCGCTCATCGGCACGGGCCTGGAACGGGTCGTGGCCCGGGACTCCGGCGTCACCCTGGTGGCCAAACGCGACGGCAAGGTCGTGGCCGTGGACGCCTCCCGCATCGTCCTGCAGCATGAGGACGAACGGAAGGACAGGATGGATAAGCAGGTCACCATTTATAACCTGTCCAAGTTCACCCGGTCCAACCAGAACACCTGCTTCAACCAGAGGCCCATTGTCAAGCTGGGCCAGGAAGTAAAGGCGGGGGACATCATTGCGGACGGCCCCGCCACGGAAAACGGCGAACTGGCCCTGGGCCGCAACGTCACCGTGGCCTTTCTTCCCTGGGGCGGGTACAACTTTGAGGACTCCATTCTGGTCTCCGAGCGCCTTGTGCGCGACGGCGTGTTCACCAGCGTGCATATCGAGGAATTCGAAGTGGTTTCCCGGGACACCAAACTGGGTAAAGAGGAAATCACCCGGGATATTCCCAACGTGGGCGAGGAAGCCCTCAAAAACCTGGACGACTCGGGCATTGTCCGCCTTGGCGCGGAAGTCAGGCCCGGCGACATCCTGGTGGGAAAAATCACTCCCAAGGGCGAAACCCAGTTGTCGCCCGAGGAAAAACTTCTGCGCGCCATTTTCGGTGAAAAGGCCGGCGACGTCAAAGACACCTCCCTCAGGGTTCCCCCCGGAGTGGAAGGCGTTGTGGTGGACGCCAAGGTCTTCGCCCGCAGGGGCGTTGAAAAAGACGACCGCACCCGTTTGATCGAAGACGAGGAAATCGCGGCCCTGGAAAAAGACAGGGACGACGAACTCAAGATCATGGAGGATACGGTCCGTTCCAAGCTCATAACCATAGTTCTGGGCCAGGAAGCCACGGCGCCTGTTAAAAAAGGCAAGGCGGTCCTGATTCCCAAGGGTCAGCCCATCACGGCTGAAATGCTGGAAGACTGCCCCTTGGCGCCTTTGGAAGCCCTCGTCCTCAAGGACGAAGATCATTCCGAAAGGGTCCACGAACTGCTTGAAATATATAGGGAGCAACGCGAAAGCGTGCAGATGTCTTTTGAAGAGCAGGTGAACCGCTACCAAAAGGGCGACGACCTGCCTCCGGGCGTCATCAAAATGGTCAAGATTTACGTGGCCATGAAGCGCAGGCTTTCCGTGGGCGACAAAATGGCGGGCCGCCACGGCAACAAGGGCGTCGTGTCCTGCATTTTGCCCCAGGAAGATCTTCCCTACTTTGAAAACGGCACCCCGGTGGACATGGTTCTCAATCCCCTGGGCGTTCCCTCGCGTATGAACGTGGGCCAGATTCTGGAAATTCATCTGGGCCGTGCGGCCAAAAGCCTGGGCGACCAGATCGAGGCCCTGTTGGAAGAACAGAAGCTCGACGGCCTTCGTCAGAAGATGCAGGAGATTTTCTCCTCGGATGCGGACGAAGTCGCGGGCCTGACTGAACAAGAACTGCTGGAGGTGGCCGGCCAGTATAAAAAGGGAGTGCACATGGCGACGCCTGTTTTTGACGGCGCCAAGGAAGACGAGATCACGGATCTCCTTTCCAGCGCGGGCGTGTCTCCCTCTGGCCAGGCGGTGCTGTACGACGGCCGCACCGGTGAGCGCTTTAAGGGCGAGATCACGGTGGGCACCATGTACATGCTCAAACTCCACCACTTGGTTGACGATAAAATCCATGCCCGTTCCATTGGGCCTTATTCTCTGGTAACGCAGCAGCCTCTGGGCGGCAAGGCCCAATTCGGCGGCCAGAGACTGGGTGAAATGGAAGTCTGGGCCATGGAGGCATATGGAGCGGCGTACGCCCTCCAAGAGTTCCTGACCGTCAAGAGCGACGATATGGTCGGACGCACCCGGATGTACGAGAAGATCGTCAAGGGGCAGAACGTCCTGGAGCCGGGCATGCCCGAGTCCTTCAACGTTCTGGTCAAGGAGCTGCAGAGTCTGGGTCTGGAAATGAGCCTGATTGAAGAGGCCAAATAATACGGGCCGAGGCGTTTTCTCAAACCTTCTACTATCGATGGTTTGGAGGTGTTGAATTTGGAAACTATTTACGACTTTTTCGCAAAACCCATGGATCCCAGGAAGTACGGGGCTGTCGCCATCGCCCTGGCTTCCCCCGATCGCATTATGGAATGGTCCCACGGCGAAATAAAAAAGCCGGAAACCATTAACTACAGGACGTTCAAGCCTGAGAGGGACGGGCTTTTCTGCGCCAAGATCTTCGGGCCGACCAAGGACTATGAGTGCAACTGCGGCAAGTACAAGCGCATGAAGCACAGGGGGGTGATCTGCGAGAAATGCGGGGTTGAAGTCATTCAATCCAAGGTCCGGCGCGAGCGCATGGGCCACATCCAACTGGCCACTCCGGTGGCGCACATCTGGTTTTTAAAAAGCCTGCCCAGCAAGCTGGGCAACATCCTGGACCTGACCCTGAAGAATCTGGAGAAGGTCCTGTACTTTGATTCCTATATTGTAACGAACCCGGGAGACACGACCCTGGAAAAGGGCCAGCTCCTGTCTGAAGACAAATATATAGAAGCCAGGGAGCTCCACGGCTACGGCTTTGAAGCGCAAATGGGTGCGGAAGCGGTCCAGGAACTGCTCAAAGATTTTGACGTGGAGAAGATTTACAAGGAACTGCGCGAGGAAATCGCCACCACGGGCTCCGAAGCCAGAAGAAAGAAGCTGGCCAAGCGTTTGAAGGTGGTGGATGCGTTCAGGAATTCGGGCATCAATCCTTCCTGGATGATCATGAACGTCATTCCCGTGCTGCCTCCGGATCTCAGGCCCCTGGTCCCCCTGGAAGGCGGACGTTTCGCCACTTCGGACCTGAACGACCTGTATCGCCGGGTCATCAACAGGAACAACCGCCTTCAGAGGCTTATGGACCTGCGTGCGCCCGACATCATCGTGCGCAATGAAAAACGCATGCTCCAGGAAGCCGTGGACGTGCTGTTTGACAACGGCCGTCAGGGCAAGGTGGTCACGGGAACCAACAAGAGGCCCCTCAAATCCCTTTCCGATACATTGAAAGGCAAGCAGGGCCGGTTCCGCCAGAACCTCCTGGGAAAACGCGTGGACTACTCCGGCCGTACGGTCATCACCATCGGCCCCAACCTGCGCCTCCACCAGTGCGGCCTTCCCAAAAAGATGGCCCTGGAGCTTTTCAAGCCCTTTGTCTACCATCGCCTGGAGGAAAAAGGCCTGGTATCCACGGTGAAGAGCGCCAAGAAAATGGTGGAGCGGGAAGGACCGGACGTCTGGGACACCCTGGACGAGGTGGTTAAGGAATATCCCGTGATGCTCAACCGCGCTCCCACGCTGCACCGCTTGGGCATCCAGGCTTTTGAGCCCACCCTGATTGAAGGCAAGGCCATTCAGCTTCACCCCCTGGTCTGCACCGCATTCAACGCCGACTTTGACGGCGACCAGATGGCGGTGCACGTGCCTCTTTCCATGGAGGCCCAAATTGAAGCCCGGTCCCTGATGCTGTCTTCCAACAATATTTTGTCCCCGGCCAACGGCGCGCCTATTATCGTGCCCACCCAGGACATCGTGTTGGGAATCTATTATATGACCCGGGACGCCGGGGAGAGCAGGGGCGACGGCGCCGCCTTCGGCAATCCCGAAGAAGTCCGCGTCGCCTACGACTCCGGCCAGGTGGATCTGCACGCCAAGATCAAGGTCCGCATGGAAAAGGGCAAGGACATGGTGGATACCACCGTGGGCCGCGTCCTCCTTTGGGAGGTCATTCCCAAGGCCACTCTCATGGTCCTGCGCCACATTGTGGTGAACTCCGCCGACAAGGCCGCCCAGGTGGAAAAAGCCCTGGCCGACGCCAAGACGGACAAGGACTTCAAAGAGCTGGTCAGAAAGCACTCGGAAGGCCGCGACAAGTTGTATGACGGCAACCTGGGTCTTTTGAAGCACGACGAAGTCAAGAGCGTATTCCGGCTGAGCGGGAAAGACGTGGAAAAACTGACGGCCGCGGAGCCCGGCGACATGATCGGCCCCCTGACCGAGAAGAACAAGTACCATTTCTTCCATATAATCACCAAGCGGGATGAGCCCGGCTTCTCCGTCGTTAACAGGGTCATGAACAAGGGCGCATTGCGCGGCGTTGTGGACCATGTATACCGCGCCATGGGCGCCAAGACCACGGTTATTCTCTCCGACCGTTTGAAGGACCTGGGATACAGGTTCTCCACGGAAGGCGGTTTGTCCATCTGCATTGGCGACATGAAGATTCCCGCCACCAAGTGGCAGATTCTTGAAACGGCCAGAAACCAGGTGGAAGAGATCGAGGTGCAATATTCCGAAGGTCTCATCACCCAGGGCGAGAAATACAACAAGGTGGTGGACATCTGGGCCAAGGCTACGGAAGACGTGGCCAACGAAATGATGGACTCCATGAAGGCCTCAACCGACGAAGGCGAGCTTGGGCGCACCAAGGGCCCCGGCTCCAACGCTATTTTCATGATGGCCGACTCCGGCGCCCGCGGCTCCCGCGACCAGATGAGGCAGTTGGCCGGCATGCGCGGACTGATGGCCAAGCCTTCGGGCGAAATCATCGAAACGCCCATTACGGCGTGTTTCCGTGAAGGCCTGTCCGTGCTGCAGTACTTCATCTCAACGCACGGCGCCCGCAAGGGTCTGGCGGATACGGCTCTTAAGACGGCCAACTCCGGTTACCTGACCCGCCGCCTTGTGGACGTTTCCCAGGACTGCGTGATTTCCGAAATCGACTGCGGCACCATGGGCGGCGTGGAAGTGGAGCCCCTCATGGAAGGCGGCGAAGTCATCCAGCGTTTGGGGGACAGAATCCTGGGCCGTACGGCCACGGAAGACATCTTGGACCCCAATCCCGAGCCGGACGTTGATCCTTTGATCGTGGCAGCCGGGGACGAAATCGATGAAGCCGCCGTGGATCGCATTGAAAACTCGGGCATCGCCAAGGTCCGGATTCGTTCGGCCCTGACCTGCAAGTCCACTTACGGCATTTGCGCCACCTGCTACGGCCGCGATCTGGCCCACGGCAAGAAAGTGGAAATCGGCCAGGCCGTCGGCATCCTGGCCGCCCAGAGCATCGGCGAGCCCGGCACCCAGTTGACAATGCGTACATTCCATATCGGCGGTACGGCCAGCCGGCGCGTTGAGCAGGCGGACATCCGGGCGCGCGTAGGCGGCACGATTCGCTACGTGGAGCTGAACGTGGTTGAAAACGCCCAGGGCGAGTACATTGTCATGGACCGTAAGGGCGGCGAGTTCATCATCGAAGATGAAAACGGCCGCGAGCGTGAACGGTGCCCGGTCATCTACGGCGCCCGCATCAAGTGCCGGGACGGCGCAGAGGTTCAGGCGGGCGAACTGCTGGCTCTGTGGGATCCTTTTACCACGCCCATTCTTACGGAAGTGGAAGGCGTGGTGAAGTTCGCCGACATTGTGGCGGGCAAGACCATGCAGGAAAAGGTGGATGCCGTCACCGGCAAGGCGAGCCGCGTCATCACGGAATACAAGGACGCAGACACCCGGCCCAGGATCACCATCCGGACGGAAGAAGGCAAGGCCGCCACCCTGCCCAGGTCCGGCGCTCCGGCCAGGTATCCCTTGCCTGTGGAAGCCATTCTCCTGGTGGAGGAGGGCGTTCCGGTGAAGGCCGGCGACGTTATCGCCAAGCTGCCCCGCGCCACCACCAAGACCAAGGACATCACAGGCGGTCTGCCCAGGGTCGCGGAGCTTTTTGAAGTCCGCAAACCCAAGGAAGTGGCTGTTCTGTCGGAAATTGACGGATACGTTTCCATCTCCAAGGGAACCAAGGGCAAGCAAAAGGTTACCGTCACCCCCACGGTGGGCGAGAAAAAGGAATACCTCATCGCCAGGGGCAAGCATATCAGCGTGTACGACGGCGATTATCTCAGGGCGGGCGACCCCCTCATGGGCGGATCCGCCAACCCTCAGGACATTCTGAGCATCAAGGGC
Source organism: Desulfatibacillum aliphaticivorans DSM 15576 (assembly GCF_000429905.1). Lineage (NCBI taxonomy): Bacteria > Pseudomonadati > Thermodesulfobacteriota > Desulfobacteria > Desulfobacterales > Desulfatibacillaceae > Desulfatibacillum > Desulfatibacillum aliphaticivorans. The sequence continues at coordinate 12,379 of NZ_AUCT01000047.1, forward strand.
GAGGTCGCCCTGGCCAGATACCTGGTGGACGAGGTCCAGGAAGTGTACCGCCTCCAGGGCGTTCGCATCAACGACAAGCACATTGAAGTCATCGTGCGCCAGATGATGCGTTGCGTGAAGGTCCGCAGCTCCGGAGATACGGAATTCATCTTTGACGAAAGGGTGGACCGCGGCCGGTATCAGCGGGAAAACCAGGTCGTCATCGCCAACGGCGGACAGCCCGCCGTAGCCGAGCCTTTGATTCTGGGAATCACCAAGGCCTCCCTGAGCACGGAAAGCTTCATTTCCGCGGCTTCTTTCCAGGAAACCACCAAGGTCCTGACCGAAGCAGCCATTGCAGGCGCTCACGACTCTCTGCGCGGATTGAAGGAAAACGTGATCATGGGGCGGATCATCCCCGCCGGCACAGGGCTTTTAAAGTACGCTGAGATAGACATCGGACTGGAACAGGAAGAAATGGAAGACGAGACTTCCGCGGCAGCCAGGGACCTGTTGGAGCTGGAAGCGGCGGCGGCGGAGATCGCGGATCTTTCCTAAAGAGGCCGGGCTGGAAAAAAAATAACGGACTTGGAACAAAAAATCTTGACAAGGCTCGGAATCTTGGTTAAAAGTCTGGATTTCCTGAGCCCAACTTCTTCAGGGTTTTTTATGGGAACGATTGGGCAAAGGATTTTTATTTTTAAAAACTGAAGGAAACGTTATGCCTACGATAAATCAGTTAGTGAGACACGGCAGAAAGCGCTCTGTCAAAAAGACAAATACGCCGGCTCTGAAAGCCTCCCCCCAAAAACGGGGAGTTTGCACCCGCGTGTACACCACCACGCCTAAAAAACCTAACTCGGCGCTTCGTAAGGTCGCTCGCGTCAGGTTGACTACGGGCATGGAAGTCACCGCATACATCCCCGGCGTGGGACATAATTTGCAGGAGCACTCCGTGGTGTTGGTGCGGGGCGGTCGCGTCAAGGACCTTCCAGGCGTTCGCTACCATATCGTACGCGGCACCTTGGATTCCATCGGCGTGCAGGACAGGAAACAGGGCCGGTCTCATTACGGGGCCAAAAAGCCTAAATAACGCGCATATAGCGAAAGAAGCAGGAGCTAGGATATGCCCAGGAGGCGAGAAGTACCAAAACGGGAAGTCCTTCCGGATTCACGGTATAACAGTGAACTGGTGGCGAAGTTCGTCAACGTTATTATGCGTGACGGCAAAAAGAGCGTGGCTGAAGGCATTCTCTACGATGCATTTGACATCATGGAGGAGCGCACCAAGGAAGCTCCGCTGGAGATCTTTGAAAAAGCCATTAACAACATTAAGCCTGTGATTGAAGTCAAGTCCAGGCGGGTCGGCGGCTCTACCTATCAGATTCCCATGGAAGTGCGGGCCAATAGAAGAACCGCTCTGGCCATGAAGTGGATCATGACTTACTCACGCAGCCGCTCTGAAAAGAAAATGTCCGCCAAGCTGGCGGGGGAATTGCTGGACGCCTACAACAATCGCGGCGCTTCCATCAAGAAAAAAGAAGACACCCATAGAATGGCCGAAGCCAACAAGGCTTTCGCTCATTACAGGTGGTAGAAAAATATTAAAATTCTGAGGGCGCTGGAAGTCTTTCTGTGTTGAAACGGGAATAACCCAGCTCACAAGCAAGTCTAGGCCAGTGCCCAATGATTCTGACTGGGAGGAAGGGATCATGGCCAAAGCGAAGTACGAACGCACCAAGCCCCACGTAAACGTGGGCACCATCGGGCACATCGACCACGGTAAGACCACTCTGACTGCGGCGATCACCAAGACATTGGGACAAAAGGGACAAGCCAACTTCATTCCTTTTGATCAGATCGACAAAGCCCCCGAAGAAAAAGCCAGAGGCATAACAATCGCCACGGCCCACGTGGAATACGAGACGGACAACCGTCACTACGCCCACGTTGACTGCCCCGGCCATGCTGACTATATCAAGAACATGATCACCGGCGCCGCCCAGATGGACGGAGCGATTCTGGTGGTCGGCGCCGACGACGGCCCCATGCCCCAGACCCGTGAGCACATCCTGCTCGCCCGTCAGGTCGGCGTGCCCCGCATCGTGGTGTTTTTGAACAAATGCGACATGGTGGACGACGAAGAGTTGATCGAACTGGTTGAACTGGAACTGCGCGAGCTTCTCGACAAGTACGAGTTCCCCGGAGACGATACGCCCATCATCCGCGGCTCCGCCCTGAAGGCTCTGGAAGCCGACTCTTA
>NZ_AUCT01000048.1 GCF_000429905.1 Desulfatibacillum aliphaticivorans DSM 15576
CCGGCGTTGTTGATATTGCCCGTGGCGTCCAGGGTGATGTCAACGGTCGTGCCGCCCGTGGCATTGATGCTTCCGGCCAAGGCCGTGGCGATATTTCCGCCGTTGGCGTTCAAGTCAACAATTGCAGCGCCGTTCGAGCCTTTGGCGTCAATGTTATCATTGACCGCAATGAACGACCCTGCGATCAATTCCACCGTTGCGTCGGTCTTGGCGTTGGCGTCGATGCTGCCGTTATTGGTTACGGACGTGCTGGCGTCCAGGGTGATGTCCACCGTGGTTGCTGTAGCGCCCGTCGCCGTTCCGGTGATGCTGGCGCCAACCGCCGTGTCGATGGGGCCGCCGTTGGCGTCCAGGTCGATGTCCACGCTGCCGGAGGTAGAGGTCACGGCAATGGCGTCGTTCACGTCGATGGAGCCGGCCGCAGTCATGGACAGGTCCGCGAGACCGGTCCCTGCATCAGCGTCTATGCTGCCGTTGGTTTGAATGTTACCGCCCGCGGTTAGGCCGACAGTGACCGTCGTGCCGCCGGAAGCCGTGATGTCTCCGTTTACTCCGGTGGTAAGATTGCCGGTGACGGCGGTCAGATCCACGGTGGAGAAGCCGTTGGTTCCGATGGCGGAAATGGCCTGGTTAACCGTCAAGGTTGTCTGGCCTTGCAGATCCACAACCGCGTTAGAGGTTCCGGCGGCGCTAATAGCTGCGTTAGTGAGCACCGAGCCTTGGACAGCCGTCGCATAAACGCCCACTCCTCCAGCCGTTGCATCGGCCGTAATGGGCGCCTCAATGTCTATGTCGCCGGTCAACCTGGCGCGCAGGTTGACGGACCCGCTGGAACCGGCGTTGAGGTCAATGGCGCCGTTAATGGTTATGTCGCCTACCACCGGCCCGCCCACGCCCGTGCCGGAATCAATATGAATCCGGGCATGATCGCCGCTGCCGGTCAAGGTTCCGGCCGCCTGCGTAACGATTGAGCCCGTTTGGGTGGAGAGCTTCATATAAGAGTCTCCGGCCGCGCCTGCGTCCGCTGTGACTGCCGCACCCACGTCGAGATTGCCCGTACCGTGCGCCAAGAGCTGCACATCCACGTCCGTGGTGGCGCTGCCGGTAATTGTCCCAAGAGTGTCGATGCCCTTGGTGGCATTCAACTTTACATAGGCCGTGGCCCCGCCAATGGCGGAGATGTCGCCGTTTGCGCTGGTGCTGATGGATCCGGTGGAAACACTCAGGTTGATGTTAGCGTCCGTACCCTGGGCTTTGACCGCTTCGTTAACGGTCAGGTCATGAGCAAGAATGTTGATGGTAGCATCCGCGGTGGCTGCACCCGTGTTATTGGTGGAAATAGCCTGAACGCCGCTCATGCCAAGCGTGATGTCGCCGATGGTCAGGGCGCCGACATTATCCACACGCACGGCAGTAGGCCCTGCCACGCCCGTATCGCCTGCATAGGCTTCCAGGTTGTTGATGTTAACGTCCAGAAAGCTGTTGGCGCCTGAGCCGATGGTGGTTCCGGCGGTCATGACCAGTTCAGGCGCGGTAACGTCGTTGTAGTCCACGGCGTCCGCGTCGTCGATGGAGGTGGAAGCGGTCAGGGTCACACGATCGTGAGCCGTGACGGTTTGCAGGGTGATATTACCCGAAGCATTGGTAAGAACCACATTGCCGCTGCCTGCGCTGCCTCCGCCGCTGGCGGTAACCGTCTGGGCAGCCAGGGTGGCTACTCCCGTTCCAGCCAATCCAGCGCGGATGATGATGTCGCCATCGGCGTCCACTACGTTTTGCAGGACAATGCCGTTGGACTCGTCAATGACAATGTCTCCGCTGGTGGTGGAGCTTCCAACCAGTGTGGCGATGGTGGTTTCGATGGCCTCGCTCGCGGTTCCGATACTGCCCGCTGCGGTGGCGGTGAGGGTTCCGTTCGCGGCTACAATGTCGACAGATCCGTCGCCGGCCCCGGCTTCCAGGATGGAGCCTGCAATTGCGGCCAGGTCAACGTCGCCGCCGGCTTCGATGTAGTCCACATAGATGTTGCCGGCAAGGCTGCCTGCGGTGATGTCCACGTTATCCCCAGCCTTGACGGATGTCGCCAGGATGGAACCCGTGCCGCCATTGATCAGTGCGGTCACGTCGCCGAGGACGCCTTCCGCCTGCACGTCCGTGAGGGTCAGGTCCGAGTCGGACTGAATCCAGACATTGCCGGCGTTCCATGCATAACCCTCATGGATTTCCACAGGCGTCCCGCCATTGATGACGTTCAGGAACACGCCGCCGGCGCCGCTGGTGGACTGCACGCCGTTGGCGGCCCAAATGTCGCATGCGGTAATGTCGATAGCTGCCGCTGTGTTGCTTCCCGTACCTATACCGGAACCCGCTTTAAGAGTTACGCTGCCGGAAGTGACCGTGATGTCGGCGGTTGCGTCGCCTGTGCCAGCGCCCGCGCCGCGATCCAGAATCCGGCCGGTGGCCTCCACCTGGGCGTTTCCGGTAGCTGCAATGGCGCCGGCCAGGATCACGTCTCCGTTTCTAGCGAAAAGATCCACGCTGCCGGAGCTTGCCTGTACGGTTTGGCCCGCAGCGATGGTCAGATCGCCGTTCAAGGCCGCCAGCCAGATGTTGTCGCTTCCGCCTACGACGAATCCTGCATTCACGGTGTAGTTATCTTCCGCCATATGCAGAATCTGATCGTCGGGTCCGCCGCCGGAGTTAAAGTTAGGCGGGGCGGCTATAGTAACGTCGCCTGTCTGATAAATCTGGATATTATCTGTTGAATTAAACGAACCGACATTGGCCCACTTGGCGTCCACCGCCAGGAAAATGGAGCCGGTTCTGGGGTCGATCGGAGTGTTGGTTCCGATGTAGTAGCCGCTGCCGGCGGAACCAGCGTTAATGGTCAGGTCGTGTCCCGCAACCACCTGGGTGTAGAAGGGGATGACAGATGGCGCTGCAGCCGATCCGCCGTCTCCGTCGTCCAGCACGTTCTTGTTGGCGTTAATGGTAACGTCATAGCCGCTGACGGCGCCCAAAGTTATGCTGCCGCCGTTGGAATCAATGCTGACTGTTGTGGCGGTGCCGGTTGCTGCCACCACATAGTTGGCGAAAATATCACCGCCGGCCTCAATATCTATGGAGCCGGTGCCATTGGTAGCCATCACCTTGCCGGAACCGGCAATCGCCACATCCTGCTCATCGCCCAGGATGATGTCGTCGGTCTCATTGATGATGACCGAAGAGCCCGTGGCGTACAGGGTGTTGATGGTGGTTTCCAGCCCGCCCGCCGCAGTGCCTATGCCGCCGGAGGCCCACATGTCCAGGAGGCCGTTGGCTGTAATGATATCCACGCCAACATCGCCGGCGCCGATTTCGTTAATGGCGCCGGAGTTGGCCGTCAGGTCGATGTCGCCGTCAGCCGTCTGAATCACGCCCACCAGGATGTCGCCGGTGAGATTATTGGTGATGCTGATGTCGCCGGAAGTGGTGACCGCCACATCGGTGGCCGTCACATTGCCGGCGGCTGTGTTGCCCGCGGTGATGACGATGTCTCCCTTGACCGTATCCACATTCGTCAAGGTGATGCCGTCATTTTCGTCAATGTAAATGCCGCCCGTGCCAGTCACCGAAGCGATCAGAGTGGTTATGTCCGTTTCGATAGGATTGCCCGAGGCGCCTATTCCGTCTTCGGTCGTAATGGTCACGACGGCAGCCGCGCCTGTGGCTATGATATCCTCGCCGCCGGCGTCGCCTACATCGGCAAGAGCTCCATGCACTGAATAAATATTCACGGCGCTGGCGGTATTATTGGTTGTAATCAACTGGCCCAAAGTGATGTTTCCGTCTGCGTCCAGGTCGATGATTCCCGCTCCGGCGTTGACCACCGTACCGTTAGCCATGATGATTTGGCCGCCGTTATCACCCGCTTGGGTGTCAGCGGTTATAGCGACCTCGCCAGCCCCGACGGCGGTGATGTCAGCCGCGGTGTTATTCATGTCCACGGTACGGCCGGCCAGCAATTCCACATAGGAATTTGCAAAATTACCTGCAGTCAGGGATATGGCGTTGTTCAGGTCGATATCCGTCGTGGCGCCGCCCTGGGTGTCGATGGACACGATGCCGGTCGCGGCGAAACTGCCGGTGATGCTTCCATCGATCTGGAAGGTCCCCGCGTTGGAGGTCAGGTCTATATAGCCCGTGCTTCCTGCGGAATCGCCCGACAAGTCCCCGGTAATAACAACCGAACCGGCAGCGCCCTGGGAGTCCAGGATGATCCTGGACCAGCCTGCGCCGGCCTTGCTTTCGGTGGTAAGGTCTCCGGTGATGTACATGGCCGGTACGCCGTTTCCGACGTAACCAACGCCCTGGGAGCTGATGTCTATCAGGGATTGCCCTCGCTCGGAAACGGCGTCTATCGCTCCGCCGATTCTCACCTGGTCGGCGTTCGTGGCGCCGTTGGCGGTAATCGTTACGCGTGCAGGCCCAAAATTGGAGCCCCCGGTTTCTTCAGCCGCCGTGGCCGTCAGGGTTCCGCCCGCAGTGGTTTCCAGCCCCTTGGCCACCGTGATGATAATGTCGGCGGACCGGGCGCCGTCTCCGCCGGCCACACTGTCCTTTCCTGTCGCGACTATCGCCGCCTGGACGGTGGCGTCGCCCTGGCTGGTCAATGTCACCATGGCGTCGCCTTCGTCGGCCAATGCGGAGAGAGCGCCGGACACCACCAGAGCGTCGTCCGTCGCGCGTCCGCCCGTTCCGGCCGCGGAAACAGTAAGCGTGGCGTTGCCGCTTGCGGCGTCGGCGGTCACGTTCTGGCTGACCAGCACCCGGTTGGCCCCCGCGCCGCCGCCCGTGATGACGACCGTGGCGTTGTTGTCGCCGTCCGCCAGGATGGAGCCCACGCCGGCGCCGATGGACACGCCGCCGAGTGACGAGTTAATGGCCACTGTCGCATCCGTGCCGTTTTTCGTGTCGGAATCGGCTTGTATATCCACGGCGCCGTGGGCGGTGATGTTTCCCGTGGAGAAAATGTTCACTGCGGCAAGCCCGGTTCCGCCGTCGGCGTAAATGTCCGCATTGCTTTGCAAGCTAATGGCGCCGGTGATGCGCGCTCCGCCGGTGCCGATATTAACGTAGGCGTTAACGCCCGTGCTGGTGGCCGCGTCCGCCGTAATCTGAGTATTCACGGTAACGCCGGCGCCTGCAAGGATATTAACCCGAGCGGTCCCGGTGGTTCCGGCTTGAGCGGTCAGGTTGCCCGTCGTGTCCAGGGTTACGCTTTGGCCGGCGTCCACGGTAATGGTTGCATCGCCGTTGGCGTCCGTGGCGGACACAGCGGCGTCAATATTCACGCTTCCCGAGGCGGAGACTATGACACTGGCGGTATTGACGCCCGTTGCGTACAATTTTCCGTCAATATCAGCGCCGCCTGCTGAGGTGATCCACGTCCTGCCCACATTGCCGCCGGATACGGCTTTCACCGTGCCGTCAATATTTATGGTAGAGGCTCCGTCCGAAGTGTCCAGGGTGACTGTAGCCCCGTTGCCGGTTCCCGAGCCCAGGATTTGATCGCCTGTTCCAAGAGAAATGCCGCCGGTTCCGGCTGCGTCTATATCAACGGAGGCCAAACTGCCGTACGCCCTGACATCATTGTCCAGAGTCACGTCGCCGCCTGCGTTGAGCACAACGCCCCCTACAGGGCCGATGCTGCCGACGCTTCCGGCGCTGATGCCCGCACCATTGGAACCAAGGGAAATGTCTCCTCCGGTGGAATCGACCTTAACGTAAGCCGGGGCGGTGTTGCTTTTGGATAGGACAACATTGTCCAGGGAAACGTCGCCCACTGCGTCAATGTCAATGGATCCCGGCGCGCCTGTCGCGATAACCTGCAGGGAAGCCGTGGAGCCCATGGATACGGTCGTGCCCGCGTCGATGTCTATGACCGTCGAGCCGCCGGTGGCAACCACATCGTTATTGATGTCCACGGAGCCCAACACCGCCTCCAAACTGATGTCAGTGGGGGTGTTTGCTGTGGATGTAGCGGAAACACCGGAGCCGTTGGACCCGATGGATATGTTTCCGGCCGTGGATTTCACAGTGATGGTGGCCGGATTGACAGCCGTAACGTCCACGTCGTTGTTCAGCGTGACGTCGCCCTGAGCGAGAATATCTATCGAGCCCACGGAGGCGGAAGTTACCGCCAGGGACCCGGAGGAGCCCACGGTGACCGTGGTTCCGGCGTCTATGTCAATATAGGATACGCTGCCGCCGGAGGCTTGCACGGAGTTATCGAGATCCACGGAGCCATTAGCGTCCAGTTCGATCTTGGCCGGAGCTCCGCCGCCCGCCGTTGCGGAAATGCCTGTTCCGTTGGTTCCCAGGGTGATATTTCCTGACGTGGAGTCCACGTACACATAGGCAGGGCCGCCGCCTGTGGCCGCAACCACGTTATCCAGGGCCACCGTGCCCTTGGCGTCAATATCTATTGTTCCGGTGCCGCCGCCTGCATTCGAAATAATGCTTGCAGCCGCGCCCATGGTGACGCCGGCGTCGGAGTCGATGTCCACCAGAGCCACTGCACCGGAAGCGTAAACGGCCTTGTTAATGCTGATTGCGCCGCCCGTGCCGGCTCCCGTGGCCGTGTCCAGCCAGACCTGAGAGACTGCGCCGGTGGCGCCTACACCGGTCTCCGCCCCGGTTCCGAGGGTGATGCCAGCCGCGCCGTCGGCGCGCACGTAAACGTCTGCGTTTGAGCCGTCAGCAAATACGTCCTCGTTCAGGGAGACATTACCGCCCGCATTGACATTGATGGAGCCTACGGCCGAGCCGTTCGCTCTCAGGCCATTGCCCGAGTCGTTCAACGTGACGTTTGTTCCGGCGTCAATGTCAATCACTGCAACGGCGGCGGTGGCGGAAACCGTATCGCTGATGGTCACGGCGCCTGCCGTGGCGTTCAGGATGACGTTCGCGGTTCCAAACGCGCCTGCGGTGATCCCGTTTTCAGGACCTGCGAGGATTGTTATGCCGGTGGCGCCGTCAGCCGTAACGGAGATGCTGCCAAACCCCGCGCCGTTGGCGTCTACGTCTTCGTTCAAGCTGACATTGCCGGTTGTATCAATGGTGATGGTCGCTACGGAGCCGGTGGTCATGAGGCCGCTGCCGAGATCGTTCAGGGTGACGTCGCCGCCCGCTATAATGTCGATATCCGCGGTGTTTGAACCGTCCGCCTTGATCGTGTCGCTTATGGATACGGTCGTTCCGGCGTTGATGTCCACGGAGCCCTTGGCGCCGCCGTCAGCGTATATACTGCCGCTGTTGGTGATGGTCACGCTAGTGTTGGCGTCGATGTCCACATAGGCGGTGGTTCCGGTAGCCGCAAGAGCCCCATCGACGGTAACCGTCCCAGCAACCGCGTTCAGGTTGATGTCCGCCATGTCGCCCGCGCCGGAGCCGGCGTCGGCCGTTATACCGACGCCGCTGGAACCGGCGGCGATGTTACCGGTCACCGAGTCCACGTTCACGTAGGCGTTGCCGGAGGTGCTTCTTGCAGTCACCGTTCCAAACAGATCAACATTGCCGTTGGCGTCGATGTCTATAGAGCCCAGGTTCGCCCCGCCTGCGTAAGCCAGGATGCGGCCGCTGGAGCCCATGAACACGGCGTCCGCCGCGTCGATATCCACCGTGGCCGCGCCTGTGCCGGTCAGGGCGTCGCCCGCCTGCACCTTGCCGTCGATGGTCACGTCGGCCGCTGCATCCGTACCGGCGTTCAGGACGATTTTGGACAGGACCGCGCCAGGGCCTGTGGCGTCCGCCGTTACGGAGCCGGAAGAGCCTACGGTGATGCCTGCAGCGCCGGTTGTGGCGATGGACACGAAAGCATTCACAGACCCGGTGGCCGCAACGTTGCCGACCCCCGTCGATCCCACAACCACGCTGGCCGCGTTGATGGTGACGGAGCCGGTCTTGGAAGCGGCGTTGATGGAGCCGCCGCCGTCCACGGTCACAACGCCCGCGGCGTTGATGTCTACAATGTCCTTGAAGCCTGCGCCGCCTGCTGCGGCGATTGTTCCGCCGGTGCCCACGGTAACGTCAACGGCGTTGACCGTGACGATGGCGCCGGTGGCGATGGCGCCGGTGGTTCCGGCTGTCGCCTTGATGCTGCCGCCGTCCACGTCAACATCGCCGTCCGCGGTAATGGTGATGGAGGCGGTGTCGCCTGCGCCGCCGCCGGCCGTGCCGGAAAGCGCGCCGGAAACATTCACGTTTCCAAAGGATCCCGTACCAGGAGCCACATCATCATCGGCGGTTACGACAATAGAGACGTCCGCCGTGGAATTAACAACAAACTTGCCGTCGATGTTCACGGAGCCTTCGCCGGCATTGGCGCCGGCTGCGACATTAACCAGGGCGTTCCCGCCCGTGGCCGACACGGCAATATCGGAAGTTGCCGCTCCCGAACCCACCGTGACGTCGCCGTCCGCGGCGATGTCCAAGGTGGCGATTCCAGCGGTGGAGGTCACCTGAATGGCGCCAAGGGCGGTTCCGCCCGAAGCGGTGACATCGCCTGCGGCGTCAATGTCCACAGATCCTATAACGCCGACGGCCTTGACTCCGGCTTCGCCGTTGATAATCACATCATTTCCTGCACTTGCGTCCAGGATGATTGTGGAACTGCCGCCGCCGGAAGCCAGTACGTGGCTGCCCACGGTCAGATCGCCCGTCGCTCCGCCGTCAACCGTCAGGGTGACGGAGGCATTGTAGGCGCCGAGAGTTGTGGCGTCCACCAACTCGGTAAGAGTCAGGGAATCGGCGGTGATTTCCACGGTTGCGTTGGCTTGAAAAACATTCAATGCGGCTCCAACATGCACGCCTGTTCCGGCGGTTCCGCCGATTTCCAGGGCGCCGCTGTTGTCCAGGTACAATCCTGCCGCAACGTTATCCCCTGTTGCGTTATCCGAACCGAAATGAGCGGTCAGGGTGTTAACGTCCGTCATCAAGACGGCGTTTGGAGCAGAACCGCCAATGCTGTCCTGGGCTTCCATGTGCAGGTAGTCCGCCGTGATTTCCACGGCCGCATTGGCCGTAGTACTGACAATGCTGCCGCCGCCCGCTTTTAACGTCGCGTCATCATCGGAAACCAGGGAGCCGGAAGCGCCGAACTTAATGCTTCCGGACGCAGCTTGAATAGCGATGTCGTTGGCGCCTACCGTGCCGGTGTCGTAGTCCGATTGCACCGAGGTGATTATAACGTCATTCCCGGCGCCGGTCGCATTTACGGTAATATTGCCGTCAAAGGTCTTGACGTCCACCAGGGTCATGTCTTCCACGCTGCCTGTAATGGATATATTTCCGCTGCCTTGGGCGTCGGCTGAAACTTCCAGGCCGTTAGTGTTGACCACGTCGTTGAGGTAGATGCCGCCGGAGCCGTCGCTTTTGGCGTTTACCACGTCGCCGTCCAGATCAATGGCGCCGCCCGCCCCTGCGCTGCCGATGGCGCCGTTGCCTCCGGCCCCGCCGGCCGTAAGGATGATTGAACCGCCGGTCGCTCCGTTGCCTGCAAAAACATCGGCGGCTGCCGTGCCGTTGCCGTCAACAATGTCGCCTTCCGCGTACAGTTCCACATTGCCCGTGGAAGCGCCCGCCGCTGCATTCAGGGTAATATTGCCGCCATTCAGGGCGACCAGAGCCAGGTTGTCCTGTAAGGTGTCCAGGGCGCTTCCAACTGTAATATCGCCCCAGGCGCCAATCAGAATTTCATAACCACTCTGTCCGCCATTGGGGACTGTTTTCAATGAACCAATGGACCCGTCATTAAAAATCTGGATGTTGCCGCTGGAATTCAGATTCAGAACAGGACCGGAGTCAATATCCACCGCCTTCCAGATGTTGGCCGGGGTATTGAAGATGTCCAGCGAGGACGTCCAGCCGATATGGCCGTTGGTGGCCGTCAGGTTGACGGAGCCGCCAGCGTCGATTTCCGTATACGTGGCGAACGCGCCGCCGTCGCCGTCATCAAAAATGTTTTGATTGGCGGTGATATTCACGTCGCCGCCGGCGAGGCCCGCCGTAATGGCGCCCACCGTGACGTCGCCGGTATTGGACGTCAGGAAAATGTCGGCGTTGCCGGCGCCGCCCGTGGCGTCGATATTATAAGCATAGATGTCGCCCTGGGCCGTGATGTCCACGACCGTGCCGGTTCCGCCGTCGGCGCGGATGATTCCCGCCCCCGGAACTGCCACAGCCTGGGTGTCGCCCAGGATGATGTCGTCGGTTTCAATGATAGCCACCACAGAGCCGGAGGCGTACAGGGTGTCAATCTGGGTTTCAATTTCCCCGCCGCCCGTGGCGCCGATAGAGGTCGCGGCATTGATTTCGGTGATGGCGCCCACCTCATTGGCAATGATGTCATCACCGCCGGAGCCGCCGCCGTCAATGACGCCGCCAGTGGTGGAGTCGATGGTGACGACCGTTGCGCCGCCAAGGCCGGTGATCAACTGGCCTATGGTGATGTTTCCGTTGGCGTTCAGATCGATTGAGCCTGAAGAACCAGCGTTGATTCTTGCACCGTTGGCCATGGTGATGGCGCCTGCCGCAGCATCCACCCGGACATAGCTGCTGGCGCCGCCGTTCAGATCGATATCGGCAGAACCGGTAAAGCCGACATTCTGTCCGGCCAGAACTTCCACAAAAGAGCCCGTGCCGCTGCCGGTCAATGAAATGGCGCCGCTTAGGTTAATGTCCGCCGCGCCGCCGCCCTGGGTATTGAGAGTCACGCTGCCCGTCGTGGTCGAGGAGCCTGTGATGTCGCCCAGAAGATTTATGTCGCCCTGCGTCGTTTGAATCAGAACGGAATCCGTGCCGTTGACGCCGAGGCTTGAAACGTCAATGGCGCCGTCAATATAAGCCGAGCCGCCTGCAGTGGTGACGCCTATCTGCACGCCGGCATTAGCCATACCCAAAGTGGCGGCGCTGAGATCGCCCGCGACACGCAAAGCCGCTGTGCCAGACCCGCCGGCGCCGTTTCCGCGTGCCGATATGTCGATGATTGCGTTTCCGAGGGCTGCATCGGCGGTCACATTGCCGCCGACCACAACACGGTCTACGCCGGTTCCGTTGCCGACGATGGTCACGGCGGCGTTTCCGCTGTTGGAGCCGCCGTTAACATCGGCTGTGACGGTTCCCGCCGCCGTGGTGGTGAGGTTATCGCCGGCCGTCAAGGTGACGGACGCGTCAAAGGAGCCGGTTCCCGTGGTGGTCGCCAATATGGTGTCGGCGGCGCTCAAGTCGGTTCCCGCAGTCAGGTTGATGGTTGCATCGCCTGACGTGGCGTCGGCTTTCACGCCGTTTACGTCATTGACAACCGCCAGGGAGCCCGCCGCTGAAATATCAATAGTGACGTCGCCCACGGCGGTGGCCACCACGCCCGTCATGATGCCGCCGATCACGCCGCCCAAGGTCAGGTCGTCGAAATCGACTATATAGGCGGAGTTTGAAGATCCGCCATTGATATCGTTTCTGATTAAAAGCTCCAGGTTGTCAGCATCGACTTCCAATACGTTAACGCCGCTTCCGCCGATGTTGCCCCTCACGTCCAAGGCCAAACGGGGAGCGGTGATTTCGTTATTGACGCCCGTGGCGCCGTCGGAAACGATGTTTACGCCGGCCCTGATAAAAACATAGTCGTCGCCGACCAATGTGCCGCCGGCATTAAAAATAACGCTGCCTGACGTGGCGACGATATTAATGTCAGCTGAGCCTGCGAGGTTCACATCCGATTGAACATCGTCAATGGAAATGTTTCCTAAGTCGGAAGTAATAAAAATGCCGCCTGTCTGGGTGTCGACGTCAGACAGATTCAGTCCGTCCGCTTCCACAACCCTGACGTCTCCAACCCCAGCGCTGGCGTCCAGGTCCGCGACTTGGGTTCTGATCTCGTTGTTCAAAGCGCCGATAGACGCAAACGCCGTCAACGTGGCGTTTGTGCCTTGAACCTCTACACCGGTGTTGGCGCCGCTGACAATGTTGCCCTGGACGGAAGTGATATCCACATTTCCAGCTGAATACACATGGCTGTTAGCCGTTCCGGCCAAAGACACATCGCCCTGGCCTTCGATGGAGACGGTGTTTGCGCCGGCGACGGTGTTGCCGTCCACAGCCACGATGGTTACCGCGCCGGTGTTTTGATCCACGGTGATGGCGCCATTGACCGTATCCACGTCGGTAAGGGTCAGCCCGCCTACCGCCGTGGATTGAATCCAGACCTGGCCCGCTGTGTTGGCATTGGCATGGGCTTCCTGGACGTTCACGGCGCCTGTACCGGCTGCACCGGTTGCTCCCAGGATGTTCAGGAACACGCCGTTGGAGGTGGAATTAGTGGCGTAAATGTCGGTGGCCACAATATCAATGGCCGCATTAGCGTTGGCGGCTGTTCCGATGCCGCTGCCTGCGTTCAAGTAAACATTGTCAGCCAGGATGTCGGCCGAACCGTCATTCCCTCCGTCCACAATCTGCTGCCCGGCGTAAATATATACGTCGCCAGTGGTGCTGATGTCGCCGCTGGCGCCCAGGTTCAGGTTGACGGTTTTATTGGTAAGAACAGCCACGTTGGTGCCGCTGCCAAAGGTTGCAGCCGCCGTTCCGGCCACGGTGACATTTCCGGAATGGGCTTCATCGCCGATGACCAGGAAGCCGTCGTCGTTTACAGTGATGAAATCCGCCAGGTTGGTCAAAGCAGGCGTGGTCACAAAATTGACGTTGCCCGCGCCGTTAAGCGTGATTGCAAGGTTGGAATTCGTGGGATAGAGCTTGACGTCCCCGCCCTTGTCGTATCCGGTTCCGCCGTTGGCAATCAGCGTCACGCCGGTATTCAAGGTGATGTCGTCGGAATGGATGGTCACGCCGCCGATGCCGCCGGCGCCGCCTTCCACGGTCACGCCTGTGCCGATTGTGACTGTCTGGGCGTTGGTTGCCGTCGTCAAAACAACGCCGCCGTCGCCGCCGGAGCCGGCCGTCACGTCTTGAACCACGTTCAGGCTGCCGCTGGCGGAGGTAATAATAATGTCGCCGGAATTATTGGTGACGGTCTGCGCAGCGGTGGAGCCGCCCACGGTCAGGTTATTGGCTTCCAGAATGACAATATCGCCGGTGTTGCTGTTGTCTGCAACCAACGTGGCCACGTCGGTGTGTATGGCCAAACCGGTGGCGCCCGTAGCGCCTATTCCGTCGGCGGCGGAGATGGTCAGCAAGCCGCCGTAAATGGTTCCGGATGTTCTTGTAATGGCGCCGGTAATGGCGTCAAGGGTCACGTCGCCGCTGTTGTCCGCATCTACATCGCCGTTCAGCACAATGCTTCCGCCGGCGACCAACTGGATTTCAGCCGTATTGGCTGTGGTTTCCAGGCCCATCACGTCCACTCCATCATCCTCGCGGATGTAGATGGCGTTTTCGGAAGTGGCTTTGAGGGATGTTACGTCCACGTTAAAAGGCGAACCCGTTCCCGTCCCGCTGCTGCCCACACCGTTAGTTGCGTCAATTTCAAGGTAGTTAGCCTTCAACAAGGTTAAGGCGCCGCTGTCGCGCACATCGCCCGTGCTGGTTAGGTAAACATTGCCGCTATCCACGGACACGTCCAGAAGCGCAGAAAATACAATATTTTTGGCCGAGCCCACGTTTTCCGTGGTCAGGTAAATGTTGTCATCGCCGATATTGGTATCAAAAGCAGCGCTGTTAGCCAGGATGGAGCCGCTGGCCGCCGTGATGGACACGTTCTGGCCGGAGCCTGTGGCTGTCAGGTTAAAATTGGTCAAGGCCACATTGCCCGCGCCCACGTCGCGCAGGTAAATGCCGCCGGTGTTGGCCGTCACGTTGACCACGTTGGCGCCCGAAGCAATGTCAATGTCCAAGGCCGCATTGGCTGTGCCGTCGCCGCCCACGCTGTTGGCCGTGATGTTCAAGGAGCCGGCCT
>NZ_AUCT01000049.1 GCF_000429905.1 Desulfatibacillum aliphaticivorans DSM 15576
CATTCGCGCCCATGTGTTCATTTGTGTGCTTGCCCTGATGGTGGAGAGATACATGAGCTTGACTTTGGCGCCTTTGTCCATTTCAGCGTCACGCGCCTTAGACAAGCTCCAGCAGATCAAGGCGGGACAGGCAAAACTCCATGGGATGGCGGTTCCCGTGCTGACCCGCGTGGAGGAGGAGCACAGGGCGATTTACACTCAGTTGGAAATATCCTTTCCTAAAATCAAGAGCTTATAAGGTTTGTAGTACGAAAAACCCTATTGGTGTTTTTATAACACACTGAAAATGCTCCATATCCGTTTTTGGCGGTGTTAAAGTTCGGGGGCAACAACCATTGTTATTCTTTTGGTTGTGTTAGGCTACTATGTTTATTGGCGAAATCGTGAAGCAGCTCTATTAAAAGACTCAGGCGGAGTCGCAAATTTGGCTGCGACAAAACAGACTTTAGAGGCGGATGTTGCGGAGCTTAGGCAATGGTTGCGGGATCATAAAGAAGAGCTGCTTCGAATTCAAGCAGAACGAGAAGATCAGGAGCGTTTACGAGCTTTACTTGCTGACCTGGAACAGCAATGCGCGACTAAAGACTATGAGAACCAGGGGCTTCGAAACGAAGTTGGGGAGCTTGAGAATCAACGTCACAACCTTTCTCGTGTCTTAGAAAATCTTTCCAAAGAAATTGGAGATTTGGAAGCAAAGCGGGCTGAGGCGCAAGTGATTGAGACTCGCCTTGCTGAATTACAAACTAAGAAGGAAGAGGCAAAGGAAATTTTTCAAAGAGCAGCTGAAGTTAGGGGGGAGGTTGCCGCTTTATCTTCAGAAAAAGATAAGATTAGAGAATCATTGGGTAAACTCAAAGAAAAGGCTCCCGTCATCAAGCAGGCAATAGAAAAACTTCAAAATGAAAAGGATGAAGCAAGCAAAGCCCTTATTCAGCTTGAAAGTCAGATGGAAGCAATTCAAAAAGACCACACTGCTAAAAAAATTGAGATTATGGAATTGGCTTCGAGAAAGGCAGTTTTAGAAAATGAGGTTGAAAACCTCAGATCAGAGGTTCAAGAAACAGGAAAGATGAAACAGCAGCTTAAACTAATGCTAAGAGAGTATGAGCGTGCCACTACTGAATTGAAAACCCTACGTAAAGACAGACAAAATTTGGAATTCTATATTTCAGAATTGAACGCAAAAAAAGCTGTACTTGAAAAAGAGGTCAAGGCGTTGGAGGGTTCGATTACAGGCGGCGTTACGGCTGATGAGGATTCTTTGTCAGCTTATGCGGACCTGCTTGAAAAGGCGCCAGCCTGTTTGGAGAAAGAGGCATTCTCAGGCCCCAAGGGCGGTGAAGATGAAAGAAAGGCGCTGGATGAACTGAAAAGGCATCTAAAGGAAGACGGCCTAATCTTTTCTCCACGGGTGATTGATGCATTTCACACATCACTCAAATGCCATGACATCAATCCAATAACCGTGCTTTGCGGTGTTTCCGGAACTGGTAAAACCTTGTTACCCATTCGTTATGCCAAGGTAATGGGGATGCATCAGATGACAATGGCTGTACAACCGCGTTGGGATTCCCCACAGGATATGCTCGGCTTTTACAATTATCTTGAGAAAGAATATAAAGCCACAGAGTTGTCTAGAGCCCTTATAAGAATGGACCCATATAACTTTCAAGAAGAACAGTATGCTATGCTAAATAGCAAATGGGCTAAGGACAGGCTGCTCCTTGTCCTCCTCGATGAAATGAATCTCGCAAGGACTGAATATTATTTTAGTGATTTCCTTTCCAAGCTGGAAATCAGGCGAGAGGTTAAAAAACCATCCATAGCTCATGAAAGAAGCCAGGCTGAGTTGGAACTTGATGCCGGACCAGGAAAAAATACGTTTCGGATATGGCCAGGGAATAATATCCTTTTCGTTGGCACGATGAACGAGGATGAAACCACTCAGACACTGTCCGATAAGGTGCTTGACCGGGCAAATGTTATTAGATTTGGAAAGCCTGATGAGATGGGCCAAACAGGTCCGGTCAATGATAATAGTCAGCGTGTTAATGAAAAGTATCTCCCATTCAGACAATGGCAAGGTTGGATAAAAGGAGTTGATAAGAATGCTGAATGGCATGGCCAAGTTTCCGATTGGACAAGTAAGCTAAACTCCGCATTGGATATGGTGGGTAGACCATTTGGCCATAGAGTTAATCAGGCTATAGAACAGTTTGTGGCAAACTATCCTAGGGTAGATGAAGAAGGCCGACACAAACTTGCTTTTGCCGATCAGGTGGAATTGAAAATTATTCCCAAATTGAGAGGAATAGACCTGGGGGATGATAAAACAAATCAATGCCTCGGGGAAGTTGAGGCTGTACTGGCCGATTTAAACGATAATGAACTCGGAGGCGCCTTTGATTCCGCCCGCCAGGAAAGCGAAAGCCTGGGGATGTTTCAGTGGCGGGGTGTGACTCGAAAGTGTATAGAGGATGCCGTCTAAATGTCCGAAACGGTTGAAGCGCAAATACATCTTTGGCCATGGTCTTTCGGGATGCAGGATAATCAAGAAACCACGGCCCTGAGAACAGATGCGGCTATCTTCCCTTTTTATGGAAGTCCGGTGGTGTCTCTGTCCAGTCGCGCCTCTTTGTTCCTATCAAGCCGCCATGAGCGTTTCATCCCATTAGGACCTGCATTTCAGACGCTATCGGGTATGTGTCGCCTGTATGAGGTCCCACATGGAGTAATAAGCAATTCTTGTAAAAATCTTTCTAAACAAGGTGGCGATGTCATCATTTATACTGAGGGCGATAGGAAAAAAATTCGCCTTAAACCGGAAGGGGCGCAACCTCGTCTGGAATCGATGGATGATGGCGAGTTCAAAGAATCCAAACTATCCAGGACTGTACTGGCTTGGTCCCAGTTTTTTGATGACTTGATTGAGGAAACAAAAGGGACACAGCGCGAAAACAAGCTACCTTGGGCAAGAATTGAGGATATAATCGGGGATATCAAAAAAGATGCCGAAGAACCGCGAAAAGCTCTCATTGTGGATATTGCGGAGCGCATGCATAGCCGCTTACCAGTTTTCGTTCACGCCGCCCGCAAAATCTTATTACGGGAGCGGCGCATGCAACCCGCCGGAAGAGTAACAGAAATAGACAACTCGTGTCTCAAATGGATAGTTCGGCAACCGGGAGAAACGGTGCCTCAAAAGGTGGCGGCAAATCATCAGCGAATGCTGTCCGTAGCGCGGAACGAATCATTTGACACCCTTGAAAACAGAGTGCTTAAAGATTTCCTTTTTCGGTGCGCCAAAGAGAGTCACCGCTATCTTAACATTGAGGTGGACCCGGCTAAGCATTCACAATCTACAAGAGCAAAAAGGGTAAATAGCTTTAAAAATTTAAGTTCAAAATTGCACCAGGTTGAGCATTTAAAAAGTGTTTCGGAGCCAGAAGTGGGTCTGCGCCCCAATTACGTGCTTCAAAACGACTACCGCTACAAGCAGATCTGGAAACAGTACTTACGCCTATTAAGACGTGAGGATGAAGAAGACCGCCTTTGGGATTGGCAATCCCGGACCTGGAGTGATTTGGTCAGATTTTTTGTAAACTTTGCGTTATACGACTTATCCAGAAAGATTAATGACAAGAAAGGCGAAATCGTCGTCGAGCTGGAGTCAACCTCAGTAATTCATTTATTGAAAGAACAACACCTGGGCTGCCGTGTTAAAGAGGGCGCCGAGCCCGGTCCATTCATTGTAGGGCGCCACGGGGATGCAAAAGATAAGGCATTTGCGTTAGAGGTTGTTCATTCAGCGCAAGCTGGAGAGCATATGGTCACTAATTTGCTGGGAAGACTTGGAGCGCATCTTTATCTTGTCTTGCATCCGCTGCGAGGAGGCAGTCCTGCTGTTGTAGCTGTCTGGGCAGTGCATACGGCTGGTAGCAGCAGCCACCCTGGCTGGGAGGCAATTGGACGCTCGGCAGGCAAGGCTCTTAAAATGCATTCACATATTAGAAACGAACTCCGAGATCTAAATTCCCCAACCCTGCACGGTTTTGTGGTGGCGAGCGACATAGACTTTCCAGATGCTGAATTGCATCCTGGTATGGGGGACGGTGTTCATGTAGTTCAAGCAGCTGCTGATCAACGCTGTTGGGCAGATGCTTTAGCCGGCATCAGCGCCATAATTGAAGATATTTTGGGGGCCATTATATGAAAAACTCAGTGGGTATTTCTGCTTTTGGCCTTAGTGACGCCTTATATCAAAGCGATAGTGGAATTCGGAAAACCGGCTTTTACATGGCCGATGCGGTATTACCTACTCGACCTTATGGCCAAATTCGTACAGGAGATGAGGCTGAAGAAGAACGCATCCATACAGGTCTCTATTGGCCCTTAGAAGCTAGGGTGGCGGTGAATAGTTCGCTTAGAAGGGCTCCTATCTCTTGCGCGTGGAGGGCATTGGTCGAGGCTGGGGATCGCCCAATCAGATGGGATGTGGGCAAAGGAATATCTTTTTCTTTGCCACGGATTCTGGCAACTCACATCAATAATTTTCTGAATTCTTCTTTGGCTTCACTTAATGGGAATGAGATTCAACCTGTCGTGGCAATCCCTGATAACCTTGATGAGTTTGGCCAAGATGCCCTCCTAAAGGAACTATCACGGAATTTTAACTATAGAAAAAAAGGCTGTCAGGATCCCATTCTTATTTGGCGACCTGTTGCAGCGGCGTTAGCATGGTTAGATGTGGTGGAAGATAGTGTTTTTGATGATATGTTTGGAGCAGATTGTCAAAATGATCATATCCACGTAATGTACTTAGGTCCCGATGCTTTTGAGTTCGCAACATTTCGCCTTAAGGCAGAGAAGCATGATGACCAAGGGTACATTTTACCTCGACGAGATCGCCCTATTTTACTGCCCCATTTGACCGGGATGGATTGGACGGGAAATATTGTTGAATCCATTGTTGCCGACCACGACTACGGAGCTTTTTGGCAGGCGTTCACTGGCTTCCCCGAGATATGGGAGGCCATAAAAGGAAGTGAGTGGGATCAAAGCCAGTTGCCGAAACCTTGGAGTAAAGAAACGCGCTGGGATTTATGGAATCCAAGCCTTGAGATCCATGAACAGGTTTTAGGCGCTGACGCTGTTCCATGCAGAATGTTGAGAGACGTAGTCAGGAAGTCGTGCGCCTTATCAAGCGTTGGAGTAGATAATCACCAGACAGTGGAAGAATTTCTGGGAAATGAAGTCCAACGCGTGGGGGGTCTCTTTCCGGATGGAAAGTTGAGGGGAATGATTGTATGCGGCCCTCTTGCCCCCCGGCAGGCGCCAACCTGGCTTACGTCTCAATATAAAAAATTGACAGCCCGCGGATTGGATACTGAAGGGGATCTGTCGGAGCCTGAAGCTGGCCGTTTGTGGTTATGCCCTGGCAATGTCGACCCTGTGGCTGAAGGGGCGGCCATATACGGAAAAAGGACTCTGGAAGGCATTCCATCATACCTTGACACCATGCCCCAGGTGTCAGTGTTGGCCAGCCAGGGAGGGCAATACGTTTGGGTTCCACTGCTTAATTCGCAAGAAGTTCCCGGCGGAACTGAGTTCGTCGACACTATTAAAAGCAAATTTCAGCTTAAAAAGGGAAAAAAGAATCTTGAAATATATTTGAATAAAGGCTCCCTGGAAGCTAACCTATCAGAGGATGATGAATCGTTTGATTCTCATGCTAAAAATTTTGAAAGAATAAACAGGTTTGAAGCTCGTTTAATCAGGCAATTTGTCAAACAACTTGGCAGCGTTAATAAAGTAGAACAAAGATTACATTTTCAACGAAATCCCCATATTGGAAAATATGCTTTGGCATTTGCCCATCTTTACTTTCAGGAGGGGGGAGAAGCAGATGCAATTGGCGAAGCCTCATCTGAAGAAATGCAAACCACTCCGTATCGCAAGGCCTCTGTTGATTTTCCATCCCCAACGCCCAAAGATGTTCCATTGGATGTAAGAGTGCGCATGAAGCCTGCAAGCGGACAAGCAAAAGTGGAGTTCCTTCCTCACGACAATTCGTTTATACAGGGGGAATCAGTAAGACTGAATTATTCGACCATGCGCAGGACTGCGTCCATCCCGACTCTTAACAGAGGCTGGCCTCGGTTGCAGGAAATAGTTATCGTTCCAAACGCAGATTGCCTCCTTGCGGTGAGTAACTTGGTTGAAAGATTTGAGAATATCTCCATCAATGACAATCAATACGTAAACACAATTGATGCGATTAGAGATAGCGTGCTGAAAAGAACGGATCAGTACGATTATTGCGGCTTTTCCCCGTGGCTGCGTTCGGTTGATCACACCGGGAGTGCCAGCACTCCTGAAGGCAACGAATTATTAAGAAGGGTTGCAGCCAAGTTCGGTTCGGACTTCTATAAAATATACATGGATCGTAACAGCCAGCTTTTGAACAAGGTTTTTACACGAGCCGGTTGGTTATTCACCTCTGCCCCCGCAAATATTGCTGCCCATGTGAAACAAATTCTTGTTGACAGGGCTCGTGTTAAGCCTCAACAATTGAACTGGGCGCTGGAATCGGGTAGCAGAATTTTCCAAAAAAAAGATGACATTTGGGTCCTTTTCCATGCCATCAAATGGAGGATGGAGCACACTCGTCAAAATGCGCAGCCTTTTCCTAATCAAGCGGCAAAGGCAATCTGTTTCATATTGATGTATAGGCAAGGTGGGGAGCAAGGCCTCAACAGGACGCAAGCTCGAGCCTTTGCAACTCAAGCAATGAAAAGAATTCAGAATGAGCAAACCAAAGGCAATTTCAAGAATTTGTACTTTCAACTTGTCCGTTTATTGTTGTATTTACTGAGATTTCGAAAAGTTGATCCTGATTGCTTTAGCCCTGATTTTCCTATTACCATAAGCCCCTTCGAGAAAGCCTTGGAAAGTATGGATCATGCGGTGAATTATTTTACTAACCTAGGACAGTTCAATAAGGTTAATCAGGTGAAGCAGCTTCAAGAAGGGTTTGAGAAATATCTTAAATACGAAGGAACAGAGAATGTTATTGATGTTCTTGATGATTTGGCAGGCGAAGCATACTAAAGCCCAAGCCCTAAAACCGCGCAAATCACAGTATACAAATCTGAAAATTATGCTTCGTTCTTTGGAGGGATGGATTGATGTTGGTTATATATGTTGCTGTTTCATATAGACTTTTGAAATATAGACCATAAAATTATTTTTTTGGCCATATAATACCATTTCCTATTGTAAATGCAATTAATTTATGGTATCCTTCAGAAAAAGGAGGTACCATCTATGGCGCGACCAAAATCAGTAATTACGGCAGACCTTGCCCGTAGGGCGAACGAAGATCTGGAACTCCTTGATCAGCATAAGGTGATACAGAAACTTCGAGCTATTGCCGCCTCCGCCACCTATCCGATAGGAAATGTGGCGGAGGTGATGGGCGTAGCCAAGGAAACCATTTGGCGATGGGCCAAATCCTACGAAAAGGATGGGATGGAAGGTCTTTATCCAAAACCTCGCCGAGCGAAGTCTTCCAAACTTTCACCGAAGCAGAAGCAGGAAGTGCTGCAATGGATTGATAACTGCGAAACCCCGGAAGGGAAGCCGGTCCACTGGACCCTGGAGCGACTCAGGCAGTCTATCAAAGACCATTATGGCATCACGCTTGGCATCAATACTATTTGGGTTTGGCTTCGCAAAGAAGGTTGCAAACTAAAAACCCCTCGGCCCAGGCATTATAAGGGGGATGCTGCCGCCCAAGCAGACTTTAAAAAAAATTCCTGAAATCCTTCGGAAACGGCCTAAAGCTGAAGTATTTTTCTTTGATGAAGGGCGCTTCGGGCTTCAACCTGTTACTGGCAGGCGGTGGGCGAAGAAGGGGGAGCGGCCTGTTTCCGTGATTTGCCCCGGCTACAAGAATTTTTATCTGTATAGCGCGGTCAATCCCATATCCGGCGAGGACGTTACCCTGATCCTGCCATGGGTGAATACCGCCATGATGAATCTGTTTCTTGATTATTTGCACAAAACGCTAAAAAAGCGATCCTGCTTTTTGATCATGGATCAAGCCGGATGGCATAAAAGCGACGATTTGAAAGTGCCTTCTGGGATTGAAATCGTGCTGCTGCCGCCATACTCTCCGGAACTGAATCCTGTAGAGCGTCTTTGGCAATGGCTTAAACGGCACAGCCTGCGCAACCGGTTTTACGAAGATATTGATGCTGTGATGGATTCGGTTCAGGATTGCTTCCAGGGGATTACGCCGCAATTCCTAAAAAGCCTCTGCAACTGTGATTATTTGCAATAGAAATAGGAAATGGTATAATAGGGATTTACAAACAAAGAGAGACATACCAATAGCATTGAAAATACATAGTGCTTGTATGAGAGATTTGTATATACGATGATGATTCATCTCAAATCTCTCACACAGCTATTTACACAACAGGATCGAAATGAATCCTGCTTCTATACTGCTCAATCATGATCCTTCGAACTTCTTCCTGATGGCTCTGCTTACATATGACAGAATCGTGGATGGGTAGGCAGGGCATATTTTTCTGCATAGACTCCTCCAGGATGCCCTTCATTATTTCTGAGTCCCTAAATTGGAGTTCCAGACCGATGCCGGTGAAAAAGTCATTGGCAATAAGTGGATGCTTTTGTTTAAGACATGCAATGACCTTATCCGCCAATTTTGAATTTACACCCTCTGGATCTTTTACTCTGTACTCATTCCCCTCGTCGTCTTCTTTCGTGAGCAGGTATTGAAGTACTGCCTTTTTCGCGGATCCCTCTCCCTTGGCGTTGATGAGCATCATAGCGGCTTTTTTGACCAAGGTCCTGTCGATATCAGGAATATCGTATGGATCTTGTTTGTAGTCCATCCCTTTTAAATGATACAGCATCCGCAGATGGAGGCCCGAATAATCCAGTTCTACAGTGTCCTGACTATCAATCTGGATCGTCTTTCGAATGTCCTTCTTCAGGTTTTCATGGACTGCGCCGTAGAATCTGCCTCCATGCTGAAAATCCACGTTAAAGGAACGAAACATTCTAACGTCACGAATCCGGAACCTCCAGTTCAAAGGTTTGGCCATGATGGCGTCTCCCAGAGCTTTGGGGCTTTTAATACCTGACGATATGCGGCCATTCAAATGATTGTAGGCGACCTCCCGAATCCATTTAGGGGTCTTATGCACCAGAGCCGCTGTGATCAAAAACCCCGACAAGAATTTGTACAATTCTTCGAGAAAATGCCTGTTCTCGGTTATGTATTTGCAGTTTTTTGCCACGTAAGGGTTTGAAGATACAAGAATTATCTTCTGTCCCTGAACTACCTCAGTCTTTGTATACAAAGTACACCCGTCCATGTAGCTTATTTTTTGTTTGGCCTCTCGTAAGACAACTAAGTCCCTGTCGAAGACAGGCGGCGCAAATTGAATCTGCTCGAAGATCTTGAAGATCAATATGGGTTGGGGATGGGCGAGAGACGACAGACGATTTTTGCGTTGATGCCGCCTTTCAAATATCACCCAACCGGTCTTTTCAAGGTCCTTTAGGCATCGAGAGACATAGCTTGGCCTATACCAAACGGGCATACGGATGATTTTTTCATTTGTATAGGCGCTGTTGCTTAGCGATATTTCAAGCTCTTGTCCACGGCACCACTGTTTGAACATGTTGCTCAGAATCATCGTAATGGTCCTATGAGCGCTAAGTCGATTGAATTCCGGGTAAAGAGGATTGACAATCGGCATGATCTCAGTCCCTACCAGTTCGAGCATGCCGTGGATTGCCTCTGCTCTCACGTTGATGTAATTATGTCTTGGCATTTTCGATCTCCATAATAAAGCACCCCGTACGCTTCCAAGAAACGCACGGGGCACGTTGGTTGATAGCTTTTACTTTTTAAGGCTCTTCAGCAGTTCTTGCGTCTCCTGAGCAAGCACCAAGAAGGATCTTTCATCTCTGATCATGTCAAGGGCTTCAATATTCTTATCCACGTGGGAAAGAATTTTCGCCTTTTCAGGGTTGTGCTTAGACTCTTTCTCGTACTTGAAATATTTCAAGTGAATTTCATCAAGCATCTTCTCCTGCCAGGTAAGCCAAGTCAGTTCGATTGAGACTTGAAAGGGCTCTGGGTAGTCTGGTCTGTCACCGATGAGAACCTCACCCCCGAAAAATACCGCGATTCCGGGTTCATCCTGGACAAACTCATCAGGCTTCAAAATCTTGTACGAACTGGTTCCCGACTCAGGATCAATGACCTTTGATAGAGAATCGCTGAGGTTCTTTGCAAAGACCTCGCAGGCTTGGTTAAATGCCTCTGTAATTTTTTTATGCATGGTTTTTCCTCCATAGGAAAGGGCCTCACGAGGAGGCCCTGGTTGTCATGTGTATGTTTGGGTGGTGCCCCGTGTGAGCACCGCCGCCACCGCCAATTCGGTGGCTACTTGGTAAAGGGTTGGTGGGCGCCGCTTTTTCACCCGATGAACCTGCAGTTTGGGGAACTGGCACCTGAGCTTCCAAACCGCATCCACATACTTCTGGTTTTTCCTCCAATCGCAGCGGTATTGCAGGACACTCAATGCGTAGAGGCTGTCAGTATATAGATTGATTGGACAGGTGCGGAAGGGCATGCTGACATCCCTCAGCGCCACATAGATTGATAAAAGAGCAGCAAGCTGATAGTTGCCGATTCCCAAATACCGTAACCGTCTAAACAACCGCATCTTCACGGGGTGGTTGGGATGTGGCATAAGAATTTCCATCTTTTGAAAGGAGATTCCATGTCACAAGAAGCAATTTATCCGACGAAGAGCCGAGAAGATCGTTTTTTCGCACCAAGCCAAGACCTGTCCGATCCCAAAGCCAAACGTCGGTTCTGGGAGCATCACCTCGCCCGATGCCGCCAGAGCGGCCTTACGCAAAAAGCCTATTGCCAAAAACACGGTCTCAAGCTCCATCAGTTTTATTACTGGAAGAAGCGGCTGATGCAGGATCATGGCAAAGTCTCGTTTTTGCCCCTTCCCCTTCCCGGGGATCCTTCCAGGCAAC
>NZ_AUCT01000050.1 GCF_000429905.1 Desulfatibacillum aliphaticivorans DSM 15576
CGGCCGGAGCCGTCACGCTGAACAGGTACACGTCGTTGGTTTCTTCTATTATAATGTTGCCGGCGGGGGTGGTCGCGTTGATCACGTCCGCCGTGGTGTCCATGTCAATGCCCGTAGCCGCGGTGGCGTCCACCAGGAAGCCCGTCACCATGCCGGAGCCCGCGATGGCGCCTGCGGAGACCAGGGTTACGTCGCCCACGGAGCCCGCGTTCACGAACTGGGCCAGGGTCAGGTCGCCCGCGGAGTTGACGCGGATGTCATTATTGTTGGAGGTGATGCCGTTCACGCCGTTCACCGTACCCACGGTCAGGCCGCCGGCTGCATCGTCGTCTATGGCCACATCGCCGTTAGCCGTCACCGCGACCATGGTCATGGCGTTGCCGGCCTGGGCCAGGCTCACAGGGCCGCCCGCCGTCACTTCCACGCCCGTATCCGCAGTGACCGTTCCGGCCAGCTGGTTCACGCTGCCTGCCGCATGCAGCATGATGATGCCGCTGTTGCCGATCAGGTTGGCGTTGAGGGTTATATTATTGTTAGCGCCGTTGGCGGCCAGCAGGATGGTTCCCGCACCGTCCGCGTCGATCACGCCTTCCACCGCAATGGGGCCGTCCGTGGTGGTGATGCTCACGAAGCCATTGCCCTGAGTATCAAACCCGTTGGCGCCCACTGTGATGTCCGTCCACTCACGCAGGGTCACGTTGGTGGCCTGATCCGCACCCGACAGGTGCGCGATGGTCACCTCGGTGTCCAGGTCGATGCTGCCCACGTCCGTCACAAAGGAGCCGACGCTTCCTTCCGCATCCAGCACCAGTTCCCTGGCCAGCACGTTCAGGTTGGCCTGGGCCGTTCCGGCGCCGTTCAGGTCCGTGATATCGCGGCCCGTGGTCAGGAAGACCGTGTCGCCGGCCGCTTCCACGTAATCCACGTTCATGCCGTTGACCGAGGTCAGGGTTACGTCGTTGCCGGTTCCGCCTGCACGCACGTTCATCACGTTCAGGGTCTGGAGGTTGCTGAAGGTGATGGCGCCGTTCTGGGTCTCCAGATACAGGTTGTCCACCTTGTTGCCGCCGCCGTCCGTGATGGCGCCGTCCTGCTCGATGGTCACGTCCAGGGTCTGGCCCGTGGTGTTCAGGATCCGGAGGCCGTTCAGTTCGTCGATGGTCGCCGTGCCGGTCTTGCCGAAGACGGCCGTCAAGTCAACCGCGTCCGTGTTCAGGTCGATATTGCCCGCGGCGTCCGCCAGCACCGTTGCCGCCGTCACTATCGCAGCGTCCACCGTGGTGATGTTCCCGCCGTTGGCGCTCAGGTCGGCTGTGCCGCCGCCCGCGGTGATGTCCGCGTTCACGTTCAGGTTGGCCGCCGCGTCCAGGTCCACATTGCCGCCGGCGATCACGCCGGACAGGCCCTGATCCACGCCGTCAACCGCGCCCACCGTCAGGTCGCCGCTGGTTCCGTCGATCTCCACGTCGCCGCCTGCGGTCACCGCCAGGGTCACGCCCGCATTATCCAGGGTGATGGCCGTGGCGCCGCCCACGCTGCCCGTGGCTTCCAGGGCCGCGAGCGGAGCCGTGATGGTTCCGCCGTTGATGTTTCCAACCGCCTCGATGGCCGCCCGGCCGCTTGCGCCGGTGGCGTCCACGCTGCCGATGGTCACATTGCCGCCGGCCGTGACTTCCACGTCATCGCCCGTCACCTGGGTCAGCGTAATGGCGTTGGCTTCCGTGATGGTTACATCGCCCGTGGCCTCGATATCCACCGAGTCCACGTCCGTCCGGACGGTCACGCTGCCGGACACCGCGCCCGCGGAAGGCCCGTCAATGGTCAGCACCGTACCCGCGATCCAGGTGGCGTCGTCGCCGTCGTCCAGCACGTCGCCCGCGCCGCCCAGGGTCAGGTCCACCGTGGTGGAGCCCGCAATCCGGCCCACTACCACGTCGCCCGCGGCCTTGGTGGTTATGTCCACCGTTCCGGCCGGGGCCGTCACGCGTTCCAGGAACACGCCGTCGGCTTCCGTGATGACCACGTTCCCGCCCAAAGCGTCGGCGATGATCGTGTTCACGTCCGTATTCATGGTGATGGAGGTCTGAGCCTTGGCGTCCACAAGGTCCGCCGTGATCAGGCCCGAGCCCAACAGGGCGCCCGTGTTCACGTCTATATCCACGTCCGCTGTTCCCGCCGTCACAGGCGCATTCAGCGTCAGGGAGCCGCTGGTGGTTATCGTAATATTATCGTTGCTCGTCACAACGCCCGCTTGTTTGTCGTAAGACCCGATGGTCAGGTCATCGGCGTCCTGGATCCACACAGGACCGCCCGCCGACACCGTAATCAGTTCAAAGTCATTACCGCCCTGGTAGATGTCCACGCCGCCGACAACCGCCGTAATCCGCGCGCTGTTGGCCGTGATGGTCCCGGCCGTCTGGGTCACGGCCTGGCCTGCATCCACCTGCAGGTTGCCCGTGGTTCCCACGCCCGTATTAATTGTGCCGGAGATCAGCACGTCGTTGGTTGCATCCAGATCGATCAGGGCGTTATTGCTGTTCAGCGTGCCGCCGATGATCAGATTGTCGCCCGCGTTCAGGGTCAGGGTTCCCGCGCCGTCCGCGTCGATCAGCGTGGGTACGCTGATGGTTCCGCCCGCCGTGATGCTCACCGCGCCGTTGTTGGCCGTATCAATGCCGTTGGCGCCGATGGTCACTTCGCTCACTTCGCGGATGGTCACGTTCTGCGCCGCGTTCGCGCCGGACAGATGCAGGACGTCCACTTCCGTATCCAGGTTGATGTCGCCCGTGGAGCCCGCGTTCAGCACCAGGGTCCCGGCCAGCACGTCCAGAGTGCCGGTTCCCAGGCTGTCCGCGATGTCGCCGGAAGCCGTCAGGCTCACCGTATCGTCCGAGGCTTCCACGTACCGGACATCCATGGATCCGCCGGCCGTCAGGGTCACGTTATTCCCGGTTCCGCCTGCCCGCACGTCCAGGGCGATCAGGTTGTCGCCGTCCACGTAGGTAATGGCGCCGTCCACCGTCTCAAGGCTCAGGGTGTCCACGTTGTTGCCGCCGCCGTCCGTGATGGCGCCCGTGTTGGTCACATCCAGGGTTCCGCCCGTGGTGTTGTCAAGCTGCAGGCTGGCTGCCATGTTGGACAGGATCGCCGCGCCGCCCGCATTGAAGGTCAGGCTCGCCGAGTTCACCTGGGAGGTCAGGGTGATGTTATTCACCGCCGTGGCGTCCAGGTCGTTGGCGACCACGTCGCCCGCGCCGTCCGTGATGCTGTCCGCGGCGTTCAGAACCACATTATTGCCCACCGCGTTCACCGCGCCCGCCTGAATGCTGGCGCTGTTGGCCGTGGTCAGGGTGACGTCCCCTGCCTGGGCTTCCACATACTGGGCGTTCAGGAGACCGCCCACGGTCTGGGCGCCGTTCACCACGATGTCGCCCGTGCCGGATATTACGCTGGCCAGGGTGATGTCGTCCGCTTCATCCACGGTGATATCGCCCCGGGCCACCGCTTCCAGGGTGGTCACGTCCGTATCAATATTGATGGAGCCGGCCCATGCCTGAGCAAGCAGGTTGCCCGCGTTCACCACGCCCGTTCCGGCGGTCGTGATATTGCCGGCCTGGGTGTTCATCTCCGCCAATAAGGCGTTTACCGCGCCGTTCAGGGTGATGCCCGTGGCCGCATTAATGTTCACGTTGGCCGCGGAAGTCACGCCCGCCACAGACACGGAGCCCAGGTTGGCCGCGATGTTCACGTCCCCGCCCACGCTCGTGATGGCGCCGGTGGCGACCACGTTGGTATCCGCCAGCAGGGTCACGTCGCCGGCCGTGGAGTTGACCGTGTTGTTCAGGTCCAGGTCCGCCGAAATGGACTTCAGGGTCACCGTGCCGCCCGTCACCGTTCCGTCGGTGGTCAGGGTTCCGTCGGAGGTCACCGTCAGGTCCACGCCCGCGGTCATGGCCGCCGAGTTCACAAAGGCCGTGCCCGCCGTGATCTCGATGTCGCCCGTGGCCGTCACTTCTTCCACCGCCACGCTGGTCACCGCGTTGATGAGCACGTCCGTGCCCGCATGCAGCAGATCCGTCGCCGCCACACTGGTCTGGGTGGCGGTCAGGATCAGGTTCTGGTTGGCGCTCACGCCGAACAGGTCGATCTGGTCGCCCGTGATGATCACGTCGCCCGTATCTGCCGTGATGTTGGCGTCCGCGTCCACGCCGCCGCCCACGGTGTTGATGATGATGTCGCCCGCCGCGGAAGTCACCGCCGCGTTGATGTCCGCCGTCGTGGCGCTGAAGTCCACGCCCGTTCCCGCAGCCACCGTGTCGCCGGTTGCGACCGTCAGCAGGACGCCTGCGTCGGCCAGCACATCGCCGCCGGCCGTCACCGCGCCGTCTATCGTAATGTTATTGCCCGCTATGTAGGCCACATCGCCCGTGGCGTTGATGACGCCCGTGTGGATGATGTTATTGCCCGCAAGCAGGAATATGTTATTGCCGCTTAAGGCGGTCAGGGTCACGTTGCCGTTCAGGCCTTCGATGTCCACATCGCCGCCCTGGGCCGCTATGCCGTGGGTCAAGGTCACATTGCCGTTGGCTTCCAGGGTGACGTCCACCGATCCCCCGCCCGTGGCGCCGATGAAGCCCGTCGCATGGGTGGAGGTGATGTCGCCCGAGGACGTGGTCACCGTGATGGCGCCGCCGGAGCCCGCCTCAATTCTGTGGTTGTCTTTGCCAAGATCCACTGTGCCGTTGGCGTTCACCACAATCTGGTTGCCTGTGCCCGTCGCACTGATGTACACGCCGTTCAAGCCGTCGGTCTCGTCGATGGTTACGTCGCCCGTGGCCGTCAGGTTCACCGAACCCACACTGGTGTCCAGGTCGATGTTTTTGGCGTTGGTCACCGTCAGCATACTGGCGGTCACATTGGCGTTGGTGCCGTTGATATCCACCAGGCTCTTGCCGCCGCCGTTCAGGTTCACGGTTCCGGCGCCTGCGTTGACCACGTCTATGAGCATGTCGCCCGCGCCCGCATGGGTCAGGTCAATGTTACCGCCGGCCTGACTTGTGTCCGCGTCCAGGCTCACCGTGGCGTCCACTTCCAGAGAGTTGGCTGCTCCAATGGAACCGCCGTCAGCCACCAGGTTGATGGTCTGGGCAACCAGGTCCGCGCCCGCATCGCCGGCGCCGAATTCCACGATATTGCCGTAGTTGGCCGTCAGGTCAATCCGGCCCGAAGCCGCCGTGATGCTGTCCAACTGGAATCCGGCCGCCCGGATGTCCACGTCGCCCGAAGCCGTGATGGTCAAGGTTGCGCCCGTGCCGGCCTGGATGAAGTCCGTGCCGAATCCGTCCGCGCCGTTGTCGTTGTTCAGGTCCGCGATCAGGTACGCGTTCTTGGCCGTGATATTGCCGGTGGCGTTCTGGGTGATGAAGCCGTTGGCTTCCAGGACCAGGGTCCCGGTTCCCAGGTTCACCGCGCTGGAGATGGTCACGTCGTCCGGAGGATCGATGGTTGCGTCGCCGTTATTGGTGAATATGGCGTCCGTATCCCCGTCCGCTCCGCCCCAGGCCGCATCGTCAATCAGGAGCAGGTCGCCGCCCTGCTGGCTGTAGATGATGTTTCCGCCGTTGGTGTTGAAGTCGGCTCTCACATCTCCGGAGGGCGTGTTGTAAATATAGATGCTGCCCGTACCCGTGGTCGTGCCGTCCACCACCAGAGCGTCTATGGTTATGGGGTCGGCCGCGGCGCCGATGCTCTTGGATGCGCTGGCCGTGAAGATGTTCGTGTTCACCACCTGGCCGTCCCCGTCCACGATGCCGTCCGCCGCGCTGATCAACGTCACGTCGTTCCCGTTCGGGTTGATGATGCCGCCAACCGTAACAGTCCCGGTCTGGGAAGGCATGTTAACCGCGGAAGTTCCGCCAACCGTGGGAATGGTGCCGTTTTCTTCATCGCCCCAGGAGAGGGTGTACAAGGAGCCCGTCGTGAGGTTCGTGATGAAATGCGGGTGCGGAACCTGGCCTTTGTAAGTTTCCACAGTAATATCTTCGCCGCCGGCTCCGTCTATGTCGGAGTTCAAGTTTCCGAGCAGGACGTCGCCGCCCACGTAAGCATTGATGGCTCCCCCTGCGTTAATCGTGGAGGTGGGAGACATGTACAGCGTGTGGACATGGCCTAAGCTGGCGGTGTCGCCGATATTGACGTTTTTGTCTGCGGTGATGGTGGTGCCATCCTGCATGATCATGACATTGATGTTGTCGATGTTAACCGAACCGCCGTTGACGGTAATCTCCGAAGCTCCGGCGGAGCCGGATTCCATACGGAACTCATCGGCGTTCTGGATATTCAAATTGCCGCCGTTCACAGTCAGGGAACCGTTTTGGGTGAAGCGAATATCCCAGACGTTGCCGCCGGTGTCCAGGGTGACCGTACCTGCGCCCACGGTGGCGTCATCGATGATGATGTGATTAGCCGTGGCGTGCAGTACAACCACTTCGCCGCTGTTCGCGTAGACATTAGCGTTGGTCTCTATGGTGTTATCGCCGATGATGTAGAGGGCGCCCTTTTGGTCTGCGGTGGCATCCGTTGTCACGCTGGCGGAAGCACCTATGATTACGCCGCCGTCGTCCTGAGTATTATTGCTATCCACCCACAAGGAAATGTTTCCGTTCTGGGCGCTCAAGTCGTCATAAACGGTCAGGGTTACGCCGTCCGTATTGATGTCTACGCCGTTGCCCACATAAACCAGGATGTCAGCGTCCGGAGTGGTGTTATGACCATTGATGAGCATGGAATAGCCGTCGCCGTCCAGGTCCCTGATGGTCAAGTCCTCTGCGGAACCGGTGGCGCTGTCATTGGCCTGGGCGAAATGGAAACTTTCGCCGGAACCGGTGATTTCCACATCCAGGTTGGTTACTTCGGCCACCACGTTAAAGGAAACCTTGTTGGTTGCGCCGAAGGGGCTGTATTGATCCACGCCGGTGGCGTAATCATAATTCGCCGTCGCAAACCTGACAATATTGGTTATATCCTCAGAATACAGGGATCTGGATTTGAGGATCAGGTTTTCCGCCTGGATCGTGATTGCGCCGCTGGCGGAATCCTGAACGATGCCGTTGACGGCTTCCAAACGAACCGTACCGGAACCTACAGCGATGTCCGCCACCCGAGATCCGGTGAAAGCGAAATTCGCGCCTGTGCCGCCGTTGAAAATTCCAGCGAGGGCTCCAACATCCGGGAAGGTAACGTTCTGCAGCGTGGAAATGAGACCCACGTTGTCGTTGCCGTCCAAGGTCCAGGCGTCGACTGTGAGGTTCAGGTCGTTCCTGACCCACATGGAGGCGTCAACCCCTAGGGAAGGCACCACCGTGCTTGCCGTGGTTCCCAGAACCAGATCGTAGCCTGTGTTATCGATGGCGATTTCAGCGCCCGCGGCCGAGGTGACCACCTTCAGGTTTTGCATCTGAGTGTCGATTGCGTTTCCGACGGGATCCGGATCTACGAGCAGATTGCCCGAACCGTCCCTGCCATCATAGGGAGCGTTGCCCGGATCCACAATGACGTCGTCATTGACCACGCGGCCAATGAGGTCCACCGCTGTGAGGTTAACCCATCCGTTGGCGCCGGTTGCCACGATGTCCGTGAAGACGTCGCCGTTATCCACGATGCCCATCTGGGTGGAGGTGACTCTCACAGCTCCGGTTGTATTGTTCGAGGTCAAAAGGCCGCTGATGCGGATATCCCCCTTGGCTTCCAGGGTGATGGTTCCGGAGCCGGCGTCGATCAACGCCGCGTCCTTGGCATCGTCCTCCATGGTTATGCCGCCGGTGGTGATGCTTCCAACGGCTACCGCGTCGATATCCGAAGTGATCACAACGTCGCCGCCGTTGGTGGTTACGTCGCCTTGCACGCCAAAGTTGGCGGCATGGCCGGCGTCGATGATCACGCCTGCGCCGTCCGTATCAATGCTCTGATTGACAATGACATCCTGTCCTACGCCGTTGGCGTCCAGGTACACGCCCTTGGAGCCGGCGGTGGCCAGGGTGTCTATGCCGGAGCCCGCTTCCAGCACCGTGATGGTTCCATTGGTCGTAACAATCTGGACGTGTGAGGAACCGGTTCTGGCTTGGCTAATGGAGAACACGTTGATGTTATCGGTTTCAGCGATGACAATGTCGCCTGCCACAGGGTTGATGCTTCCAGCGGCGTTGTTAATCACCACTTCATTGACGTCTGTCTCAATGGGATTAGCAAGAGTTCCTGCGCCTTGCACCACATTGATGGTCGCCCGTGCACCCGAGGCATCAGCGATGATGTCTTCGGTGGCGCCGCCCAAGGTGTATGGGCTGTCCCCGCCGTCCACCAAAGCGCCGTTATCCGAGGTGATGGAGACAGCCGCCGTTGTGGCATTGGTGGTGACCAATTGACCCAGGGTGATGCTTTCATCAGCCTGCAGGGTGATGGTTCCGCTGCCTGCATCGATGCCGGCGCCGTCCACCATGGTGATGGCGCCGCCGGAGCCGGGAACTGCGCCGTCGGCGTCCGCCGTGATGGTTACGACCGGTGCACCGGTGGCGATGATGTCTGACACTGCGTTATTGAACAGGACGTCGTCTTCCGCGGATACGGAGATAGTTCCGCCGGTCGCCGTGAACTCAACCAGATTGTTGAGGTTAACGTCGCTCGTACCCGCCAGATTCTGGGCTATAATATCAATGGCGCCCGTGGTTCCGCCAAAGCCTGTCACCGTATCGTTCAATGTGACATGGCCTGAGTTGGCGTAAATCTGGATGTTGAAGCCGCCCGTGCCGGATCCGGCGTAAACCGTACCGTTAAGGGTTACGTCTCCGGCGGTTCCAGCCAAGGAGTTAATGGTGACATTGCCGAACTTGGAGCCCAAAGCTTCAATTGTACCGGCTGCAGTGGAGGTAATGTTTCCGGCAGCCTGAACGTTCACAAATGCGGTTTCTCCTCCGTTCGCTGCAACAGCGGCTCCCAGAGCCACATCGCGGCCGCCGTCGGCCAGGATGTTAATCACTGCCGCGCTGCCGGTTCCTGAGGCATTAGCAGTGATGGTTCCCGCGCCGGTGGTGGTAATGTCATTGGTTCCGCCGCCGTTGGCGTCCAGGGTGATGAAAGCCTTAACGCCGCTTCCAAGGATGGCGTCCGCCACGGTAATGTCGCCGTTGTCCGCGGCCAGATCGATATCGGCTGTTGTTCCTGCGATGCCAGTTATCGTACCGCCCGCGTTGGTGACGATATCGCCGCCGGTTACGGCGTAAAGATCAATATCCACCATGCCGGCGTTGGCCGTGCCCGCGATAGCTGCATCCGAGACGATGCCGCCGTTGGTCGCGGTCAGGGTGATGTACGAGTTGTTGCCGGCCGCGCCGGTGATTCCTGCATTGAGGTCAATGCTTCCGTTGTCGGTCCAAAGATCAATGTCGGAATTGCCGGAAGTAGCAGAACCGCTTATGGCGTCATTCACGATAATATTGCCGAGGGTGTCCGCATCCAGGTCGATATCCACATTGCCTATGGCGCTGCCGGTGATGGTTCCGTTGGTAGTGATGCCGCCGTTGGTCGCCGTCAGGGTAATGAAGGTCGAACCGCTGGTGGAAGATCCCTTGATGTCGCCAGCGGCGCTGGTGGTGATGGCGCCGTTCTGTGCGGTCAGGTCGATGTCCACATCAGAGCCGCCGGAGCCGGTGAGGGCTGCATTAAGGGCAATGGCGCCGGCCGTAGTAGCTGTCAGATCGATGTCCACGCTGCCGGATGCGTTGCCGGTGATGGAATCGCCGACAGTGATTCCGCCGTTGGTGGCATCCAGGGTAATGGCTACGTTGCCTGAAGCGCCGCCCCCAATCGAGCCGCCGGCGTTGGTGGTGATGGCGCCGTTTTGTGCAGTCAGGTCGATGTCCACGTTGCCCGTGGCGCCGCCCGAAATGCCGTTATTCAGGGTAATACTACCCACCGTGCGAGCCATCAGATCGATGTCCACATTGCCCGTGGCGCCGCCGCTGATATAACCATCTGACACAATACCGCCGTTGGTGGCGTCCAGGGTGATGAATACATTGGTTCCGGCGATTCCAGTGATGTCGGCGTTAGCGTTGAGATCGATGGAGCCGTTATTGGTCCACAAATCAATGTCCACGAAACCTAACGAACCGCTTGCGGAGATCTCATCGCTTACCACGATGGCGCCGGTGTTCTGAGCGATGAGGTTCACGTCTGCGTTAGTTCCCGCGTTGGCGTCAATACTTCCGCTTGTAGTGATGCCGCCGGTGAAGGCGTCCAGAGTGACGGTGACCGTCGTGCCGCCCGTGGCCGTGATGTCGCCGTCGGCCGCCGTGTCGATGGGTCCGCCGTTGGCGTCCAGGTCGATGTCAACGCTGCCGTTGGTGGAGGTCGCGGTAATGGCTGCATCCACGTCAATGGATCCGCCCGCGGTCAGGGCGATGGTGTCTGTACCCGTGGTCGCCGCGCCGGTAATGGTTCCGGCGTTGTTGATATTGCCCGTGGCGTCCAGGGTGATGTCAACGGTCGTGCCGCCCGTGGCATTGATGCTTCCGGCCAAGGCCGTGGCGATATTTCCGCCGTTGGCGTTCAAGTCAACAATTGCAGCGCCGTTCGAGCCTTTGGCGTCAATGTTATCATTGACCGCAATGAACGACCCTGCGATCAATTCCACCGTTGCGTCGGTCTTGGCGTTGGCGTCGATGCTGCCGTTATTGGTTACGGACGTGCTGGCGTCCAGGGTGATGTCCACCGTGGTTGCTGTAGCGCCCGTCGCCGTTCCGGTGATG
>NZ_AUCT01000051.1 GCF_000429905.1 Desulfatibacillum aliphaticivorans DSM 15576
GGTTGTGCCAGAACCGGAAAAAGGGTCCAAAACAACTATGTCTGGGCCGGATTTACCATAAGCATCAATACACCTTAAGGGTAATTCTTCGGGAAATCTTGAAAAATGAGAGCGCCCAGAAATTTTCTCATTTGAAAATGTCCATACACTTTTAACCGGAGGTTTTATTTTAAAATTATGGTTCTTTTCGCTTTTAACTAAAAGATATATAGACTCATGTTTTCTGTGAGGCCGTCTACATCTCCCTTCTGGCATCGGATTTTTTTTGTCCCAAATTACTTCACCTCTAAATATATATCCGACATCACATAATCCTATTATCAATCTATATGGTAATGCCAGCAGGTTTCCATATGTTAACCACGGTGCACCCTTATCTATAAATGCTTTTCTTTTAGCCCGTGGCTTTATATAAGCAGAATTATTTTCTGCAAGGCCGTTTTGATTTTCTCCTAATGTACTATAATTTCTATCATCAATACGCCAATTCACGGGTGTATTATATGCGTCACCGATGTTTATCCATACAGCTCCAGTTTCCTTCATTTTGGGCAATAATAATTCGAATATCCTGATTAAAACTTTTATATATTCTCTCGGATCATCTTCTGTCCCCATTCCTTTTGACATACGTTGTCCCCAGTATGGCGGGCTAGTTACTACAATATCTATACTCTCATTAGGAAGTTCTTTTATGAGTTCGAAGCAGTCCCCTTCTGTGACACTGTTAACATGAAATGGTCCTATTTTTTCCACGTCCATTGTCTCTCCTTATAAAGTAGGTCTATTTATTTAAAGTTATTCTCTTTTTGGTTTAACCCCCCACTCATCTTGTGACCGAAATCGGTCACAAGATACACAAAAAACATGCTATTAGCAAGGGCTAAATCAAATTTTTGCAAAGGGTGCCCAATGTTGCTGGAAAGAAAAAATATTGTCGGAGATGCGATAAAAATCTCCAGAGAATCAAAAAACCCTAAAATAACACAGGAAGGGCTTTCTACTCGCCTTCAATTACTCGGATGGTCAGACTGTGACAGATTTACTGTCTCAAAAATAGAGCTTGGAACAAGAAAAGTTACAGATTATGAACTCAAACTTCTTTCAAAGGCGTTGGGCGTCTCTTCTGATACTCTTTTAGGGGAATTAGAATGATTATTAAAGTTTATGACGCCAAGCAAAAAGAAAGCGTAGACGTTAATATTAAAAATATCTCTGATGACCAGTATAACAATATCATCGAGTATTATCAGAACTCTCTTACGAAAAAAACTAAATCCCGAGCTGTTTCTGATTCTTATATTTACAGCTTAAAACTTTGTCCAGAAGCAAATCCTGCTGATCTTTGGTGGCATGTTATTTATAGATATTATCTGGATGAATATAGCGATCAAAGCTGGAAACGAACTGCTGGTTTTGCTCTTGAAATTGCTTTTGTTGATATTTATGCGCCTCTATTCGATCAATACGGAATTAATATTGAATGTATAACAGGTAATCGCGCTCACCAAGTTATGAAACAAATGGGTATTGATGATA
Organism: Desulfatibacillum aliphaticivorans DSM 15576; assembly: GCF_000429905.1. Taxonomy (NCBI): domain Bacteria; kingdom Pseudomonadati; phylum Thermodesulfobacteriota; class Desulfobacteria; order Desulfobacterales; family Desulfatibacillaceae; genus Desulfatibacillum; species Desulfatibacillum aliphaticivorans. Next base: position 1,540 of record NZ_AUCT01000051.1, read on the forward strand.
AGGTTGGAAAATCAAAGCTGGACATAGTGCTTGAAGGTAAGTGTCATCATAATATTTATAAAGTCTTTGGTGGCCTTCATGTTAAAAGTAGTCTTGCAGAAAGAATACAAGATGATGTGCCAGCTAGTTTAGCTATGATGGAAGCCGGCTACTGGAGCGGTTTTTTTACTCTTGATGCAAAAGCGTTTCCTCCGCCTCATGGAGACGCCGTAGTTAGAGGTGAGCTTGGTTATAGAAACGATCCTGGTGGAGCTCTAAAAAGAAACTATTTTGAGCGAGATGGGCAATTCGATAATTGCTATTCATACAATCTAAGAACAAAACCAAGCGAAGGCGAAACCCTGTCAGGAAAAAAAATTTATCGGCTTTCATTCAGCGAGCCCAAACCAGACCAATTTATGCGAGATGTGATTGCCTGTTGGGAATCTAAGAAAAACACAATCTGCTAAACCTGTTCCTTTCTAAAATCCATTAAACTTCGCTTATCAATTTTCCCCCCTTCCCCCTATCTATTTCATCTGGTATAATGTCATGTCATTTCACGTCACACCATGCTAAGGGGGATATATGATTGTCCTAATCGGAGCGGAAAAAGGCGGCACAGGGAAAACCACCCTGGCCACGAACTTTGCGGCCATGAGAGCCCAAGAAGGCCATGAGGTTCTTTTACTGGATACGGATAGCCAGGGGTCGGCTACCTATTGGAGCCGGATACGGGATGATAAGGGGATCAAGCCCGCGATTTATTGCGCCCAAAAATTCGGACGGGTTGACCAGGAGGTTTCCAAGCTGGCCGGAAAATTCGACGACATAATAATTGACGCCGGTGGCCGAGACTCCGAAGAACTCCGGAGCAGTATGCTTGTAGCCCACAAAGCATATGTGCCGGTACAGCCGAGCCAGTTTGATGTATGGACCCTATCCCCTATGGCGCAGATGGTTTCAAAAGCTAAAATCCTAAACCCGGATTTGAAAGTTTATATCATCTTAAACCGGGCATCCCCTAACCCGTCCGTATCCGAGGCTGCGGAAGCCCAGGAGATTTTAGCCGACCTTGAGGAGTTGGAACTATCCAAAGCCCTTGTCCGTGATCGTATCGCCTTTAGAAAGGCAGCCAGGGACGGCTTAAGCGTTTCTGAAATGACGCCTCCGGACCCCAAGGCCGTGGCCGAGATCACCGAGCTTTACAAGGAGGTGTTTCATGCCGGATGAAAAGAAAAAACCCTCTCTTTCTATGACGCCCCCCGGAGCCATGGCCACGCCTGACCCGGAAAAAGAAAAAGCCAAAGAGGCTTTTATAAGCGAGGCCGGGCCAGCCAAAGGGAAAACAGAGGACAAACCAGAGCAAGAAGCGTCTAAACCTCCCAAAAAGAAAGCGCCTGCCCCCTACCCTTGGGAAGCTCCGGGCGTAGACGCACGGGTTATCAAAGCGTTTAATCTCCGTTTGAGCGAACCGGATTTTTTACGCCTTAAATACCTGGTGGAAAAATCCAATGAAAAAAGTATGCACGCCTTCTGTGCCCGTGTGGTTATGGAGGCCGTCAGTAAAGGCATAAAAGACATGAAATGACGTCAAACCATACCATGTCATGCTATGTTATTTCACGTCGCTCCATGCAACGCCATTTTATACAGTATGGCGTGGCATGGTATGGCGTTAGGCCAGGTTTGACACCCTTTCCCCTATCCCCTACCATTAAAGTAAGAGTCTAAATAATAGGTTTGATATGGCTAAACAATTAGTGGCCATCTATGCCCGCGTCTCCACGGACAAACAGACCGTGGACGCTCAATTAGAAGAGCTTCAAAAATACGCCAAGCGCCGATCCTGGACCCTTTACCAGGTTTTTACAGACCAAGGATTTTCCGGAGCCAACACCAAGCGCCCGGCTTTTCAAAAAATGCTGGAGGACGCCCATCGGAAACGGTTTGACGTGCTTTTGGTTTGGAAATTGGACCGCTTGAGCCGGTCTCTTAAAGACCTGGTGGATACCCTTGATAAACTCAATTCCTGCGGAATCGGGTTTGTGTCCTTTAGTGATCCTGGCCTTGATACCCTATCCCCCACGGGACGCCTTACCTTTCAAATTATCGGGGCCATGGCAGAGTTTGAACGCGCCCTTATGAGCGAAAGGGTTAAATCCGGACTCCGAAACGCCAAGGCGAAAGGCAAGGTCATAGGCAGAAAAACCGTGTTAACCCCAATGGTCAAAAGCCGGATAAAGGAGTTGAAAGGGCAGGGCCTTTCTAATGTCCAGGTGGCCAAGCGGTTGAAGATTAGCGAAGGTTCGGTGAGAAGAGCACTCCAACAAAAAGAAAAAATTTTATAAGATGTTGAAATTATTGAAAATTTTTGATACACTTTTTTATAGGGATCTTATAGAGTTTTAAGACGTTTAATATATCGACTTTATACAGGGTTTTTCCAACGGTGTATAAAGTTATTTTTACGCTTATGTTCACCATCGAGGAGGTTCAAGAGCGGACTGGTTTAGACATTTCGGTTTTGAGAAAATATATCCAAAAGCTCAAACCGTATCTAAACCCATATATACGGAGAGGGGAAAGCAATAGGCTTCTTTTTGATCCATCATCTATAATTATTTGGGACAAAATCAAGCAACTCAAAGAAGAAGGCTACACCTTGCCCACCATCAAGCAGGCGCTTGAAAGTATTCAAAAGGGCAGGGCAGACGGTGGCCAATCTGGAGAAAGCGCCTCAAACGAAAGTATCGCAAAGGGTTTAAAACCCGTCTCAAAGCCGGACAATATAGACGTGGCTTTGCTAAATGAGCTTAAAGAGGCCCTTAAAGACGTAGCCTTGGAAAAAGAGAAACGCCTTGCAGAAAAAGACGAAATTATCAGGATTCAAAAGGAATTGAACGAGGCAAGCAAAATCCTGTTGGCCTTGCCCGAGGGGAAAAGCCCGGAGGATATAAAAAAGGATCTGGCCGCGAAAGACCAGGCCATAAAAAAGGCATGGGGTAGGGCAGAGGAGGCCCTAAAAATCGCCCAGGAAATGAGCCAGGCCACGGGAATTTTTAATCGAGGAAAAAGAAAACGCCTCAAAAGGCGTCTTGACGAGCTGGCAGGGTAGGGGACGACCCTATTTTTGGCGCTTTTTCATCTCTGTTTCTATCCAATCCTCTTCCGAGGGAATATTAAACATTTCAGCTAAACGGCTTCTCACATTCGCCCCTAATAATATATTGGCAAATCGTTCATTGGGGCGCTTTTCTTTTATTTTGGCCAACTCCTCAGCTTCTATCTCTTTAATTTTGGCCTCTGGAAGGCTCTCACGGCCCTTTTCGACCTGTTCACGATAAAATCCTTGATAATCAACTTCTAATGTCTCTCTGAGGCGTTTTTGAGCTTCTGCTTGCCTTCTGGCCTCTGCTTCTTGCTCCTTTTCCACATCGAAAAAGGTCCTTTGCTCTTTCCAACCACTTTGAATGGCTTTTAGCGTATAAGGCCCAAGTTTCTTGATTTGCCCGTTATCATATTGCTTTTTTACATACTCAAGGACTTCCAAAATGTCATTTTCTCTATATTTTGATAATACATCTTTGGCTTGATCAGGGGATAAGAGGTAATATTCCTGTAATGTTGTATATAATTCGATATTCTTAATTTGTTCAAGCTCTTCATATAGCTCTTTTTCTGCCTCTTTTTCTATTGTTCTTGTTTTTATAAAAAATATTATACCTGTTACTTTGCGACCCTTTTTCTTTTCTCTAAACGTAAAAGCTATATCTGTAACCCCTTTTAGTTCTTTTTTGGCTTTATTCAGAATCTTATCCTTAAAATGTCCATATTGCTTATATTTATCTTCAGGTATACCCAGCCTTTTCTTTAAATCTTCAAATTCAAATGACCTTTCCCTTATTTTTTCAAACTGCTTGAGCAATTCATAAATTCTAATTGAATATGAACTTTTCAACTTCAACACGTTTTTCAACTGGTATGATGTAAATCTTGAGCGCAACTCAAGTAAATATGGTTTTAATTTAGGCGAAAATTCAAGCTCAACATAGCCTTTGCCATGATAATATTGGGCTGAGGCCAGCCAGCCAATTTGCAATTCACTATCATTTTCAATATTTCTGATGATTAGAACACGCTTCAAAAGATTTTTGGTAATTTCCTTAGTCTCGGTGTATCCAGCCTCATTTCTAACACCCACAAGCTCGTTGAAGTCCCGCACGTTGATCCGGTAGAGTTGAAAATCAGCATCATCCGGCTTAACCATGGAGGCCATCACTAAAATAATCCGTTGCTCCTGAGTCGTCAGGCGATAGGACGCCTCTATCAGGTAGTTGGACTTTACAACAAGGCTGTTTTCTTTGACTTGGCTCATTTTAAGGGAAACCGGCCTCTTCCTGTGCATAGGGAAAATAATTAATAATCATATTTCCAGCTTAATCTTTTATCACACGACTGTCAAGCGGGTGATTTTTAGGCCTGCCCATAAAAAAGGGGGGGGGAACCACCTCTATTTTATGGGACATGGAAAAGGTGATAGTTCAGCTACAACCGATTAATTTTTAGGATAAAAAGGGTTCACATGGAAAAGGTGATAATAAGAGGCC
>NZ_AUCT01000052.1 GCF_000429905.1 Desulfatibacillum aliphaticivorans DSM 15576
AGCCGGACAACAATGCGGCGGAAAACGCGATTCGGCCTTTTGTGGTGGGCCGGAAGAATTGGCTTTTTGCGGGATCGCCCCGGGGCGCGGAAGCCAGCGCGTTGTTCTTCAGCCTGATCGAGACGGCCAAGGCCAACGGCCTGGAGCCCTTTGCCTATCTGAAAGTTTTATTTGAAAGACTCCCCCTGGCGACCTCCCGGAAAGACTACCAAGCTCTCCTGCCATCCCCGGATTTTAACCTTTCCAACAATTGATTTTTACCCAACCGGGTACTTCACTGGACGCTTACGAATGTTTCCCCGGCCCGGATATCCGGGGGGATATAATCCCGACGTCGGAAGCGAAGGTCGCATCCCTCTCGCCGTCGCTGCCCTCTATACACCGAAGCGCGCAGGCTTTGTCAAGGGTGCTTGCACGAGCGAAGCGAGCTTGCCCTTGACAAGGACAAGCACTTCGGTAGCTTGGCAGCGCAAGGCGAGCAGGCTGTAACGCCCCTTTGCTCCATTGACCGGACTGGTTTCATCGGCTCTCGCACCCAGGATATTGGCCCGGACACATTGAAATACGCCTCATTAGGCGTTTTGCCGTTCAGGGATTGGTGAGGGCGCTCTCTGTTGTAAAAATCGAACCAGCCAGCCAATCCTTTACGCAGTTGAACCCCATCCTCAAAATCCCGCAAATACACATAATGATACTTGAGCGTCCACCACAGGCGCTCCACAAAAATATTATCCAGGCAACGCCCCTTGCCGTCCATGCTGATCCGAATTCCATGGCCTTTCAGAAGACCGGTGAAATCCGCACTGGTGAACTGGACGCCCTGGTCTGTGTTGAAAATCTCCGGCGGACCATATCGATCTATGGCCTCAGCCGCCGCATCCACGCAGAAATCCGCCTCCATGGTATTGGACAAGCGCCAGGAAAGAACCTTGCGGCTGTGCCAGTCGATCACAGCACACAGGTACATGAACCCTTTCCGCATGGGTATGTAAGTGATGTCCGATGACCATACCTGGTTCGCCCGTTCTATGCGCACTCCCTTGAGCAGATAGGGGTAAACTTTATGCCCGGGATGGGGCAGGCTTGTCCGCGGCTTGGGATAAACGGCGCAAATTCCCATGATCCGCATAAGGCGCCGGACCTTTTTGCGGTTAATCTTGTAGCCCAGGCCCCGAAGAAAATTCCGCATGGAGCGGCTTCCCCAGGTTGGCTGCTTCAAGTATTGCTCATCGATCAGGCGCATAAGCTCCAGATCATGGTCACTCACCGGCTTGGGTCGATAATAGTACGAGGACCGGCTCATGGACAGCAGTTCGCATTGACGGGTGATGCTCAACTCTTCGCTTGACGGCTCAACAGCCTGTTTCCGGCAGGCGGCGCTCACGAGTTGAGCTTTCGAGACAAAAAATCCCGTTCCACCTTGAGCCTCCCGATTTCCTCGTAAAGGCTTTTAACATCCGCCTCCCCTTGCTGAGAGGATTTTTTTCCTTTGGCGAACACATCGGAGGCACCGTCCAAAAGAGCCTTTTTCCAACTGCTGATCATGGTGGGGTGAACCCCATACTTGGCAGATAGCTGGGCTGAGGTTTGTTCGTTCTTCAGGGCTTCCAAGGCCACTTTCGCCTTGAATTGGGGGCTGTAGTTGTTACGTTTCTTTCCCATGTCGTCAGATCCTCCTGATTGAGTCTGACTCATAGCTTAGCCTCTGTCCAGTTTTTTGGGTCCACCGTAACGACCGATGGGGGGCTTTTTTTGTTCAAAATTCGTCCCCTATTCCCAATCATTATACAAATGATATTTTAAACGTAAGCGTCCAAAGAAGTACCCGGTTGGGTAAAAATCAATCGTTGGAGAGGTTAAATTCCGGGGCCCAAACAACACAATCCAAACTCCACCCACCCCCATTTTTTCCTTTGACAGATGATGCTGTTTAAAGAAACCTAACTCCTCATTTAAGGTTAACATGAAAATTTTTTTAAAATGAAAATGCTATTTTAAATTTGATACTGTCTGTAATGCGTCGATAGCTTCTTCCAGGCCTTTTTTGTTATCTTCATTTACATCCCATCGTTCTCGCTCTTGCTCTATAGCACTACTCACAGCGGTATCCATTTCCTCTTGAGTATACATATTGGGGGGCATGGTAGTGGTAGTGGTTGTAGTTGATGTCGAGGTAGTTGTAGAAGTCGAGGTACTAGTAGTGGTTGTGCTAGTGGTGGTAGTTGAAGTACTTGAAATTGTAACATTGTTTCCGATAAGACAAAGATAGCCTGTCCCAGTACTCCCAGCAGTGCATGCAGGAGAATATTTATTTCCTGCAAAACCATCCCCTAATTGACCATCATAACGCTCCCCCCAACACCAAACGGAACCATCACTTTTTAATGCCATGGAGTGAATACAACCTGCTGCAATATCTATTACTCCATCCAAATCGGGAATCTGGATCGGTGTATCGCTATTATTTGTTGAATTGTCTCCCAATTGGCCGCATCTATTATAACCCCAGGCCCAAACTGTTTGATCTGACTTAAGTGCTAACGAATGAAGACCTCCTCCTGCAATCGCAACTATATTGGAAAGATTATTAACTTTGACAGGTGAAGTTTTATTTAAGTTGGTTCCATCACCCAATTGACCAGAATAATTTAACCCCCAAGCCCAGACAGTTCCGTCGCCTTTTAACGCTAACGAGTGTTGATTGCCTTTTGATATTGCTACAATATTGCTGAGCCCAGAAACTAAGGAAGGCGTGTTTTGTCCATCTCCCCAACTGTAAACAGTCCCATCGGCTTTCAATGCGAGCGAATTCCCTTCTCCAGCAGCAACAGACCTTACCAAAGTAATATATCCTGTTCCTCCAGGACCGACTACTTGAACCGGATAGTGAGACTCACTAATGTCGGACCCATCTCCCAATTGTCCATAGGAATTGTAACCCCAGGCCCAGGCAGTCCCGTCAGTTTTCACTGCTAACGTATGCGCCCATCCCATTCCAGTGCCTCCCGCTGCAATGGAACGTACATAAGGTAAATTGCTGACTTGTACAGGAATCAGACGGTCTTCATCCGATGTACCGTCGCCTAATTGTCCCGCTGCGTTGCCTCCCCATGCCCATGCGGAGCCATCTGATTTGACGGCGATAGAAAATCCTTCGTCAGAGTCGGTACCTCCTCCATCAATAGACACGACCCCAGTCAAACTTGTTACCTGTACGGGAAGAGGGCTGGTTCTTCTTGTATCGTCGCCTAATTGCCCGAAATAATTACAGCCCCAAGTCCAAACGGTGCCGTCCGACTTGATAGCGAGAGAATGCGCGCCGCCGGCTCCAATGTCTGAAACATTTGATAAATTAATAACGTGGACAGGCTCGGCCGAATATGACTGGAATGAATCTCCTATTTGATTATCGTAATTATATCCCCAGCCAAAAACTATTCCATCAGATCTAACTGCAGCAGAGTGTAATCCGCCCGCACTAATACTCGTAATGTTTTTTATTTCAGTAACTTTAACGGGAATATATTGATTAAGTCCTGTGTTGTCTCCCAATTGGCCGAGAGAGTTTAAACCCCAAGCCCAAACAGTGCCATCGGCTTTAAGCGCTAAGGAGTGCAGGCGCCCTGCGGATATAGCCACAACCCCTGTAAGTCCATCAACCTGGACGGGATAATGGCTATCAGAACTATCACCAGTACCAAGCTGTCCAGTATTACCTCTTCCCCAAGTCCATACCGTACCATCACTTCTTAATGCGATAGAATGGTACCCACCAGCTGATATCTTGACTACATCTGTAATATTTTGGACCTGAGTTGGGGCATTATGGGGATCAGTGTTTCCTATACCAAGCTGTCCATATGAATTGTCTCCCCACGCCCAAACAGTGCCGTCGGCTCTAAGAGCTATCGTATATCCATCCCATTCATATCGGCCACCACCATCAACATCTACAATATTATTCAAAGATGTAATCTGAACTGGATCGCTTTTTGAAATGCTCGTACCATCTCCGAGTTGGCCAGAGTTGTTGCTTCCCCATGCCCATAACGACCCCGTGTCGGTTATAATGAGTGTATGGTAAGACCCTGTTGCGATTGTGATTGCACTATTTGAGACTTGCATCGGGTAAGAACTGTTATTACCCCACTTCCAGACAGTCCCATCGGCTTTTAGTGCCACAGTGTGTGCCGAACCCGCCGCTATGGATGTGATATCGCCAATCCATAAAACCTGAACTGGATAGTTTCTATTTTCGGTTGTTCCATCACCCAGTTGGCCAGCAGAATTATCCCCCCAAGCCCATACTGTACCATCTGCTCTTAAAGCCACAGTATGGCTGTCTCCAGCTGTTATCATGGGTGTTGTGGCACCATAAATATAAGTTCTAAACATAAGAATGATTAATAGAGCGAAAAAAAATGTTACGGGTTTCGTTTGTTTTGCACATATTCCACTCATTTCATCTCTCCCATTAGTTTATGGATGACGATAGACTTTTATTGTGAATAGCGAGTATTATGATAATAATTTGCCTAACATCTATATTTAATATTGAGTATTTTTTCAACAATAAATTTTTTAAATACCAATCGAAATTATCCTTACTATTATCTTTAAAAAATGAAAAATCCCACGCACACCAGTTTGATACCTGCCTTCGACAGTCGTAGGCTAATATGAGCCGGAATTTGGGGTGCTGACAGGCGAAAAGCCTTGATATTCCCCAAATCCGGATTTATTTGACGCCGAAATACGTAGGCACACGATCATTTAAATTAGTTCTTGACTTTCTATATGGTATATGCTATATAAATAGGCATGTATATACGAACCATATCCCGGAAAAACAAGGACGGCTCCAAAGTCGAGTACGTCCAACTGGCCCATAATTACCGCGACCCAAAATCCAAACAGGCCAGAGCGGAGGTTCTGTACAGCTTTGGGCGCAAGGATCAGCTGGACATGGAAGCTATCCGTCGCCTTGCCAAAAGCGTGGAACGATTTCTCGCCAAGACGGGAGATGTGGAGACCCAGTGCAAGCTCCAGTTTCCAGGAGAGGATGTCCG
>NZ_AUCT01000053.1 GCF_000429905.1 Desulfatibacillum aliphaticivorans DSM 15576
CCCAAGAACACATTGAGTTAGTGGATTAATCAGGGACGTCCCCAAGAACAAAGAAAGTCAAGACGTCCCCAAGAAAGTCCAACTTTCTATTTTGTATGAATTACTCCAAGAATTTTTCCGTCTGCTTTTCTTATTCTTATATAAGGGATGCCGCCAAAGTACGCAACTGTAGGTTTAGGGGGAGAGGGCAAAGTTCCATAAACAAACCAATCCTCACCGATTAAAACAGCCACAAAAGGCTTTTTTTCTAAAATACTATCGCCATATATCGGAAGCCAAACAGCCTCTGCAATTCTGATAGCTGTTTCTGCATCGGGAACTATGCCCTCTTCTGGTATATGGCCATTCTTCTCTAACTTTTCGTAGATATTCCTATGATGCCCTAAATTTTGAATGGTCTCAGCCTGAATATTTCTACCTGGCAAAAAACTATAGACACTTACAATAGCAACTAAAATAGTAATCCTAACAAAACTTGACACTCGCTCGCTTTGCTTGATGTTCATTTTTGCACCTCTTTGCAATGAAAGTCGACAGAGATTTCGGCTAAAATGAAGCCCCTACTCCAGGTGAAGGATAATCATCATCCTTCCCACTGCCATTGTTTCCTCCAGTTTCATCAGTGGATTCCGCATCTCTCAGATCTTCGGCCCACTGGGGTATTTCATGAGCGTTTCCGGTAACACGAGTCCAATCCAAATCCTCTAATTTAATAGGGTCTTCACTAAATTTTTTCGGATCAACTTTTGTTTTTCTATTTGGATGTTTAGGGTCGCTTGGTATCTCTGGGATATTGAAGTCCCGTATTATCCCTGTCTTGGGATTAAAACCTTGCATTGACCCATCAGGGTCTACTGCAACTATCTCTGCATTTAATTTTACACCTGGTTTAAGTGGGCTTTCTTCAAGGTTTTCTGCAGCTGTCTTGTCCCCGGGCGAAACCCCTTCGTCAGTACCAGGAAGATACTCTCCATGAGTATGAATCAGCTTTTCGACATGTTGTCCAGCTTCAATTTCAATTGTTCCTGTAGTCGCTTTATTAACCATCGGAGTGGTATAAACATACTCCTTCTTATCACCATAATTATTGACACAGAAAACTTGGGTTTCAAGTTCTCTTCCAATATTGATGGAAATGCCATTATAACATATTGCGAAGTCACGCATTGCCATGTCAGGGTGGGAAAAAGGGGTTCCCGCTTTATTCCCTGTAGGATCAGTATACCTCAACGGATTATTGCTGCAATAAGCGTAGGGGTTGAGCTGTTGGGGATCGTATAGATTGGGTATCAAAGAATCCGGGCTGATGAACCGGCCGATGGCGGGATCATAATGCCTGGCGTCGTAATTGTAAAGGCCCGTGGACTCGTCCAGTTCCTGGTCCGTGTATTTGTAGGGCGTGGGCGTTGCCACGGAACCGGTGTAAAAGCGGTCCTCGCCGAAGGGCCGGTAATCGGCCTGTTCCACCACGGCGCCGGAGTCGTCCGTCACCACGGTGGAGCTTCCCAGGTGATCCTTGGAAAAATACTGGATGCCCTCGCCGTCCGTGATCTTGGCGATGCGCCGGTCCGCGCCGAAGATATACTTGGTCGCCACTCCATTTTTAACTTCATAGAATTGGCTTGCGTAAAAGGTCGTGCTTTCGCCGACGACTTCCTTACGAACCCGGGCGCCGTTTCCGTCGTAATAAAAATTGGTGGTCACGTCCGTCTGGCCGGACACGGATTTCACCACCTGGGTTGGCATGTTGTCCACGTTATAGTCAATGGCCAGGGTGGCGCTGATGCTGCCGGCCCCTTCTAACTTGGGGCACGCCGTGATATTGCCGTTGGCGTCGTAGGAGTAGTTATATACGGTTCCGCCGGCCGTGACCGCATCCAGCTTATGGGTGACGCTGTTGTAGGCGTAGGTCATGGACGATCCGTCCTGGGATTTGGTCAGGATGTTGCCTATGGAGTCGTAGGTCCAGGCCATGGAGCCCGTGGTGGACGCCTCGCTCGTCAGCCGGCGCCTTTTTTGGGTAGCCCTGGCAGAGCCGTATCCTGCCAGGGTCGCACAGCGACATTTTGTTCAACCGAAGAGTTCGTGGATAGCCTGGAACTTGTCCCCGTTGGCAATTCTTACCAACCAATGGCATTTCCATCCTCCCCGGCGCCCTATTTGCCCCCAATCCCCTCTTAATCAAGACAATTTATCTAAAAATAACCCATGATTTCAAAAAGATATAAAGTTAGTGACTTAGTAAGGGACGTCCCCCAGAATTCCTGGCTCTTGTAGCTACAGGCCCCCGTGCCTGTCCAGGCTTTTTGCCCGTCATTCCCGAGCGTCCCTATCGGGAATCCAGGGTCTTTGACTTTGGGTATTTTGAGAAGCCATGGAAAGGGCGCATTCCGCCGAAATCGTAAGGCGACTTGTAGGTCGGATTACGCGGAGCCAGGATAAGGGTTCCGGACAAGACGGGGTTAAAATTTCATGATAAACGCGCCATGTGCCCATCCCTTCATGCGGAGCAATCCGACGCCATGAAGGATATTTGGGAGGACGCGTTTCCAACGCATTTGGGCAGCCTTGGCAGCGTCCTTGCTTCATACTGCCGGGATCGTGAAGCGGCATTTTATTCAACCGAAAAGATCGTTGATAGCCTGCAACTTGTCCGAGTGGGCAATGCTTACAAACCAACGGCATTTCCTCCCGTCTCGCCGCCTTGGTTATAGCAAATTCGTCCGCCATCCATGCCAACTTGATCGAAAAATAACACTTGATTTCAATAAGATTCAAAGTTAGTGGAATAATCAAAGACGTCCCGAAGAATCTCTTAAGGGACGTCCCCCGGAACCCAGAAAAAATGGCAAGTTGATATCTGCTTGATTTTATAGGAAATATAAAAAGTCAAAATCACCCTTGACAGGAGACATTATAGGATGTCCCCCAGAACCCTTCAAATTGGGGAATTTTCAACTTGCTATACAAAACCACAAAAAAAGAGCAATCAAAACGGAAGCAATTCCTTGAATCAAATCTGCCTTTATTTGCCTATCCTTCATCTTTATATTTTTTCGAAAGGAGTCAGTATTAAAATAGTCATGCTCTCTATTATATTTTTGCCAATTAAAAATTGCATAGAATATCTCATATATGCCTAATATGAAGACAATTAAGCTAATTATTTTAATTTTAATCATCATAGCCCCCAAAAGCGATGGAGTTAGTTGGCTTTCCATTAGAAATTCAACATATGATGTTTCAAGGAGATTCGCTATCCAAAGAATCAATAGAATCTGCTGCGTCTTCGTCCGTATCTCCAGAATCTCTTGCGGAACTGTGCTCAGAAGCGGCATTCACGGAATTTGTTGAATCTCCATTTATACCAAAAGTGCCAGCACCATCTTCCTTGGAGAAAACATCATCTGCATCATCTTCCTTATCTTCCTTCTTTTTATTTGAAAAGAGGTCATTAACTTTTTCCTCAAGAGGTGTGCCTTGCACTGCAAACCCCATCAAAATCCCAAATTCTTCTTTTAAACTACGGAAAACCGTTGCTTTTTCTTTATTGAAATAACCTCTCACATCAGCCATCTGTTTTGCCAACGCTTTTTCTTTAGTCAGCCCTAAACGATTTCCAAATCGATTTCCCACTGTTGTAGAACCCGCTATAGCTCCTCCAAGACAGAATGACTTAAGGACATCTGTCTTTGTTGTATCCCCTAATGTTCCTTTTTTTGCTGATTGATAAGTATCATTTAATACATTTCCTGTGCCTCCAGCGGCCACAGTACCGACTGTCCCTGTCGTAGTACCGACCGCAGTGGCACCAGCTGCAAGAGAACCACTTACCAAGGCATCGCTGAGATACTCCATTGTCCCCATATCACCGTAACACAAAGCGGCTAAATTATCAGCCATACTGAAAAGTGCTCCGCTTAAAAAACCGTATGCTGCTGCTTTACCAACCGTTTTATTATGCCCCGTCGGATCAACATAAATCAGCGGGTTATTGCTGCAGTAGGCGTAGGGGTTGAGCTGTTGGGGATCGTATAGATTGGGTATCAAAGAATCCGGGCTGATGAACCGGCCGATGGCGGGATCATAATGCCTGGCGTC
>NZ_AUCT01000054.1 GCF_000429905.1 Desulfatibacillum aliphaticivorans DSM 15576
GGGGGGGGGGGGCGATTAAACGCCCTGGCCGTGAAGCCGTTTGAAATCCTCGGCCCTCTGGCGCTTCCATTCCCGCCCCCTGACCTGGATCAGGGTTCTTCCGTTCTTCTTGTAGACGGCCAGGAAGGGAAGGGCAAAGGCGTGTTCCCATCCCTTGTCCGCCAGGCAGAAATCATCCGTGAAAAGGCCCATGCCATAGGTTTTCACGTTCATGGTTTCCGGCGCGGGCCTGGTGGCCCCGGTTTTCTCCGCGAGCGTATAAGCCATAATTGATCCCTCCTTATATGGTGGTGATTTTCCGCCTTGGCCAATCCAAAGCGCAAAAGGCACCAGACAAGGAGAGACACTCTATAAAAGGGTAGGGAGCTAACAGCTAAACCAGGCGTCCCGCAAAAAATTTATTTCCTCGGGGCCTGATGAAATTGGTGCTGGTCCTGGATCAGCTTCACGAGCTCCGGCCAGGTCAACCATGAGCGGTTCTTCCAGTTTTACAGGGTGGGGTGGGGGATAGGTCTTGATGTGGCTATTTTCAACGGCTCCTCGATGATCAAACCTTACCCAAGCCTCATATTGTTTAAGGCTTCTAAAATCCTCCTGGGTTAAGCCGTATGTTTCAGCCAAAAGCCGGGCCTCTGCATAACCAGGAGCCCGAAAGCCGATTTTGGTATTACACAAGCTCACAATCCGCCTTAAAACTCTTTCTGATTCGAATTGTTCAACGGATTGATGGGCAAGGGTCAAGCCAACTTTATAAGACCGGGCAAAGGCTAAAAGCCTGTCAAAGGTTTCATTGATGCCCATGTAGCACTCATCAAAATAAAACATTAAAGGCTTTCGCTCTGATTCTGGCATTTTCTGAAACTCAACATAAGACTTAACGGCAAAAGAGAATAGGGCGCTTAGATAAATCCTTTTTTCATCAGACAAGCCAGATACATCAACTAAAACTATTTTACCTTGTTTTGAGATTTTGGCAATATCAAGCTGGTTTGGCCCTGTTACAATGCGCCTAAAGCGTTCATCTTCTATAAATCCACCAAGCCGTGACGCTAAACTAATAGCAGTCGCGTTATATTGATGTTCTTTCCGGCCTTTCTTTTTATCAAAGTCTTGCCAGTATTTAGGCTTTTCCTCTCCAATCTGTTTAAAATATGTATCTCTTACATCCTGATAGCGTAGGAAGTTACTTAAAAACTCAATACTCCTATCTTCTTCTTTGAAGTAGGGCAGACAGGCCCTTAAAAGCTCTCTCATGGCCTGGGTTGCCGGTGGGTTGAAAGGAGTGGTCAGACGGACTAAAATATTAAGGATTTCAACAAACTCGTCTATAATATCATAGATATTATATCCGGTTTTCCTGAGCGGATTTATAACCAGGGAGGGGCGGTCAATGGAAAAATAAATCACCCGCCTTTTATCCGGAATCAAGCTGTAAAGCTCTCGGGCGTGGTCGCCCTTGGGGTCTATAAAGATAAGGGAAAGGCCCTGCATGGCGTCATATAAGGCCATACGGAGCATCAGGCTCGTTTTTCCGGTGCCGGTGGTCCCTATGATATAGGTATGCTTAAAACGCTCCTCTAAAGAGCGTATGCGGGGGATATGGTGGCTTAGGTCTTGGATGCGTCCAAACCGAAAATCATACATCAGAGCTCTTTTTTATTCTCCTCAAAATTCCAGGCCTTAAAATCTGCCTCAGCTTCTTCCTGGCGGGCTTGGGCCTCCATTTTCCGGGCTTCGGCTTTTAAAAAATCAACCTTGGCCTCGGCGTTGAAAATATCCGCCTCAGTTCTTGAGTCCTTAATCATTTCAATGATGACAAACACCTGGCGCATATCCAAATTTTGAAAATCAAGCTCTGAAAGGGCCTTCTGGATAAGGTCCCCGCGCAACTGAATAAGTCTGGCCGTCTGCCTCTCCTGTTCCGCTTGCCAAATCAGCTTATCGTTTTCGGCCTTAAGCCGTTCCAGCTCAGAAAACACCCTTTCCCGGTCTCCATGCTGCCGGGTCAAAAAAGTTTGATGCTCCTCTCTTTGGCGATCAACGGCAAATTGGGACGCTTCGACTATTTCCACCATGCGGGCGGCCAAAACCTCGCGTTGGGTCATGAGTTGGGCCTTAAACTCTACCAAGTCCTGCGCCTGACTCCTTACCTGGGCGACCTGATTACTCAAAGCCTGAAGGTGCGTAGTTTGCACCTCTATCCGTTTGCGCCTAAACCAAGCCCGGATAACCCCCACGTCATTCTTTTGATTAAACCTTACGGAAAGCTCACTTACCAAAGAATGAACGTCTAAATAATCAAGGTCCACGTTCGGGGCTCTGAAATCAGAAGAAGCGCCACGCTTGGCCATGGCCTTTTCTGCATCTTTTTTGGCCTTGATGTCATTCCGTGTTGGCTTCACAAGCGGATAGCCACCTTGTTTTGATCCTTTTGTATAGGCCATTATATTAAAAACTCCTTGTGGCAGTGTTCACAGAACGCGCTTTTAAGATATCTACTACACTCCATACAACCATTTGATATAAAATGTGGTTCTGGCTGAGTATGGTCGCAATAATCGCAAACCCATTTTTCCCATGTTTTGATACTTTGTCCACAATAAGGGCAAGGATAATATTTCAACCTTTTAACTATATAATTTTTAAAAAAGAAAAGATAAATCGAAACCGAAATAAATGCAGGAATAAAACTCGCCAACATCCACCAAAATCCTATTCCGCCTGTTAATTTAAGAAATATGCCAGCGGGAACGCAAATAACAATAGGGAGCAATAGCAAAGATATAATTAAATTAATAAAAATTCTTTTTCTAAGCCCTATGCTTTTAATATCATTACTCATTACAAACCGACCTCCTTATGACAATGTTCACAGAAAACGGATTCTAATTTCCTAAAGCATTCGTCACATTTTTGTGTTACATATCTTTCTTTTTTTTGTGTGTGCCTACATCTGTCGCAAACCCACCTTAGTTTAATCTTCATACTTTTATTGCAATAAGGACAAGGATAATATTTCAGCTTATTAAACATCGAACCGTGAATAAGATATAAAAAAATAGGTATAGATACAATATACAACGATATAAGAGCTATTTTTGTGCTATATTCCATTGGCCCCGGCGAAGAAGACGTTAAAGATACCACAATATAAATAATAGGCACCGCCAAAAATGACACCCCGATTGTAAAAATCCAGTTAAAACGCAACAATCCTTTTAAATCTATCCTTTTCAAAAATTTTCCTCCTTTCTAAATTTCCACCCCACCCAATCCGCTTCAAAGTCTCCGATACACCAAACCGAAAAAGAAAACTGTTCACGCGGGCAAAAACGCAAATTCAAAACTTCTGACCAGTGACGCCACCATTTGTCCCAGGTGGTCACTTCGCGCCCTATGGCCTCATATTTGGCCCGTTTACCCTCCAGGTGGCTTTTCCAGTTTGGCTTAGGGTTCTCCACCTCCAAAAAAATCAACTTCGCCTTGCCCCCTCTTCTCAGGATCAAGGCCCCATCCGGAATCAAAAACGCCTGTTGATCCCCCGGGCTTTTATAAAACTCTGGGTAAAACAGGGCGTAAAAATCCGGGTCCTGAATGAGCTTTAAAAAGGCGTCCGTTTTATGAAGGGTATCCCCCTTCCCCTGCCCTTCGGCCAGCCTGATTAAAGCCGTGTTGTATTTCTCTGGGTATTCCGCCTCGGCGTGGGCCTTCAAAAAATCAAACCCCTTTGCCGTGGCCATGAAAACATTTTGAGGGGTCAATTTCAAGTACCCCCT
>NZ_AUCT01000055.1 GCF_000429905.1 Desulfatibacillum aliphaticivorans DSM 15576
TTTCATGAAACAACCCTAGCACATAACACAGAGGACGTCTAGTAGGAATAATTCCTAAGTAGGACTTTTTTTAGCCCCCTGAACGCTTACGAAATTTTCTACCGCGACTTTTAAATACGTGCCTGGTGATGTTTGTCGCTTCATGTCTCGTTTGTTCGAACAGTTATGCTGCCTTAGAACCCCCAGGAAACAGCCCTTTCAATAACGGCTTTGCCTCATACCATGCCTACACAAAGGCAAGTAAGGAGGTAACGATAGGCGATCTTTCATCCGCAACTGATGGTAATTTTTTTGTGAATTTTTTTAACGACTACAACTCACCAGGAACGATTAGAATACATATTCCTGAAGCGGTAGATGCCGACATTTCATTAATTGATTTAATCTCAAACGAAGAGATTCCAACATCTGAGCCAATGACGATCGACTATCGAAGCGGCAGAGGGATTGTTGCTGTCGCATATTTGAAGAAAAGTCAAAAAGCGGAAATTCGCGTGAAGGACCCAAAATTCGACAGCAACGGACATTACCCTATATATGTGGATTACTTTCCTGATGACAATAGTAACATGAGTGACATGGATTGGCTTGAAGCAGCAATTAATAGAAAATTTCGTTCAACTCATGAAGGCGCAATTACCGGATACATGAGACAATTAAATGGCTTAACTAATGCTGTAAGCGATCTTATTTTGGGACTAGAAATAACTGATACGGTATTGAATTTGGGATCTTCTGCTTTAGTTCCTAAGTTCGATCCAACGGATGCTCATAAGGTTTTAGGTTATGCAGTCTCCACAGATCAATTATGGGCCGCAGGAAACTTAATTTCAACTGCAAACACAGGACAAAAATGCATTGTATCAGCATTGCCAAATGAAGAGGTCTCGCTGGCAGCGCAGAATTTATCTGCGGTTACAGATGGATTGGTGGCTTTTGGACAACTCACCATAGGTCACAACCCTAAAGATGCCTACATGACCATAATCAGCGATTTTGCTAAAAGTGCAGTCTATTGCAAAGGGGTTTATGATACATCGGAAATCGAGAAGGGGATAAATGCTCAGTACTTGGTTAAGTACTTGATGGCTCAACATATTGCGGATCAGAATCCCAATAAGTTTACTAAGGCGTATGCAACATACATGTGCAGTGAGTGGGCGGATTATACTGAATCTGAATGCGGCTGGTTTAAAGATAAGGCTGGTTGCGGACTGGATAACTATGAAGAAGAAAGAGTTTGGGAGCTATACTCCAATTTTTGGGATGAAATGCAAACGTGGATAACTGCCCACCAGATAGAAGATAATTGGTATGCGGATGTTGACCATGACGGATATTCAAACCAATCAGAAATTGACATGGGTACGGATCCCAATGACCCCTTGTCACCGGAGCCAGAAGAGAGCACATTGAGAATAACATATCCAACATCATCAAGTGTTTATAAAGCTGGAGATCGGGTTCTGTTGAAATGGGAAAGTAGTTCAAATTTACAGAGTTCTCCAATAAGTATTTATATTATAACCCCCAGTAATAGTATGGATTCGTTAGCAACTAATGTTCCCAATAAAGGGAGTCATTGTTTTTTATTGCCAAGTTTTGATCCTGGTGATGGTTATTATCTAAAGATAGTTGCTGTTGATGATCCGAGTGTATATTCTAATAGTCAATCTTTTCAGATAACCGAAGATGATTCTAACAGCGAATATGTCTATCCATGGATTTTCCGTGTATATCCAGAGTACATAAAGACACAAAACGTCCGAGGAGGCGAGCGGATTAGATTTAAAGTTCGCGCCAAAGATTTTGATGAAAACTTGTCTCACGTAATTTGGTCCGCTTCTGATTCTCTGCTGCCTGCTCAGTCCAGACCTTATGCGACCTCGGAATATGTCCAAATTAAGGATGTAAAGGATAGGTTGGAGGGCGAAAATGGAATATGCTCAACAAATGTAGTATTCCTGGGCAAAGATGTAGAATATGACTTTTATGTGTATGCAACTGTGTACGATACAGAGGGAAATACGGATAGTCTTTATTGGATTATTGAAGTAGAGCCAACTTTTTCACCACAGATTTCTCTTGTTTTCCCGGCCGAAGAAGAAAGCAACTTAGGTTTGGGAGAGCATGATTTACAATTTAGCGTATCGGATGCCGACGGCAATCTTGATAGGTATGAAGTCTATGTAGACGGAGCCCTTGTTAAAGAAGATAGTATCTCTGGCGGGACATCTTCCAAAGAAATTGCCGTGGAAAATGTGTCTTTTTCGGAAAAGAAGGATTATTCCGTGCGTGTGATATGCTATGATAAGGATAATCTTTATGATCAGATAGATCTTACAATTCATGCGGGCATCGTTGATGGAAATGTTCATAGGCCCATTATCGAGTATGCTTGTCCTGACGACATACCATATCAGCTATATCGTGTTGACAATGGATATATGTTTGAGGCTAAGGCAGTCGATGAAGATGGCAATCTCTCATATACAGCGATTAAAGTTAATGGAAATACCATATATGAAGATGTTTTTTCTTCAGAATCGGATCATGATATTTTTAAATCGAGAGTATTTTTTGAACAGGAAGGATCAAATACAATCAGTTTTTTGGCAAAGGACTCAGGGGGAGAAGAGGCCGAAAAGGACATTGTCTTGGATGTTTTGCCAGCAGATGGAACCGGAAGCATACATGTCCCACAATTACTTGATGTTTATCCCAATGGAAGTAAACTGTATGGAGAGAAAGCTGTAGTAAATATTCGGTTCCGAGATTATGATGCCGACATCGATAAGGCGGAGCTTTATAACGGCTCAACCTTTGTTGATTCGTTTAATATTGACTCAGATTGCTCCGAATCCATAAAATTCGACATTCCAACCGGGACAAATACTTTAAATCTTTGGCTGGTAGACTTTGCAGGTAATCGAGTAAAAGCAAAAACTTGGACAAGCTATAGTACAGGCGGAGGTTCGGTTGCACCGCAAATAATAACCATTGGAAGTGGTAATAGTATTTATGTGAAACAGGGAGATAGTTTTAAAATTCGTGGTTACGCCTTTGATGCTAGCGGGGACTTGGATCGCATAATCTTTGACTGCAGCGATATTGGTTACGATTCTACCAAAAAACAATATGTCTCATCAATGATCGATAATTTTACACAGACGCTAACTCCTGAGCGTTCAGGAGAAGTTCTTATAACAGCTTACGATGACGCCGGTAATCAATCTTCAAGAAAGACCATTAACGTCATTGTTTCCGGAAGCATTCAAAGCCATGCACCCCAAATACTATTTTCTACATTCGAGGATGGGGATACTGTTTTGGGCTACAATAATGATTGTTACCTAGCAACTGATGCCCTCGCATTCGATCCGGACGGCGACCTAGTCCGGCTATCCTTTTTTGTTAATGGTTTAGAAACTAAAACAGAAATTGATTCCGGGGAATATTCTTTAGGCAATCACATATATAACTATTTCAAGACAAGTGAATTTCAAAATCGATATATAGAAAGGGGGGCGACCCTTGAGTGTGTAATTCGAGCTGTTGATAGTTATGGCAATATGGCGGAAAAAAAGTTCTCTGTCATCGGAGGACCGATGGATGGCAATAATCATTCGCCCATTGTTGATGCGCAAAAACAGCTTTCGCTTGATCAGTAAGCGTCCAGTGAAGTACCCGGTTGGGTAAAAATCAATTGTTGGAAAGGTTAAAATCCGGGGATGGCAGGAGAGCTTGGTAGTCTTTCCGGG
>NZ_AUCT01000056.1 GCF_000429905.1 Desulfatibacillum aliphaticivorans DSM 15576
CTTAACTGATTCCCCCCGCGTCTGGTCGTACCTCCCGACCTCGCCTTTTGTCCCACGGTTTGTTACCCAATCGCCCCGCACTATCGTTTGTGCTCTTGGACAAGCCCGGCTCTAAAAGGCGAGGTCGGGAGCTCCACGGCCTTCTAACCTTTTTCGTCGTCGCTACGCTCCTATAAAAAGGAAGAATGCCGGGACCCGACGCGGGGGGAACTGGTTTCTTGAACTTGTGGGCTATCGCCACTGTTTTCAAACTGGTTAAAAGAGAAAGGATGGGGAGGGGGGATTGACAGTAAATCTATTATATTCAAATATTTAGATACACCAATAAACCAAGAAAGGAGGGATAAAAGGCTTATGGCAAAAAACGGATGGGTTTCCTATGCGGAAATCAAGGAAAAGGTGACCATGCAAATGGTCTTGGAGAAATACGGGCTTTGGGACAAAATGAAGCCAGGAGGAAAAAACCTAACTTCGGTTTGCCCGATCCATAAAGGGTCAAACCCCCGGCAATTTTCCGTGAATCCAGAAAAAAACATCTGGAATTGTTTTGGCAACTGCCAGGGTGGGGGAAACGTCATTGACTTTGTGGCCAAAATGGAAGGCGTGGAGCTCCGCGAGGCCGCCTTTATTCTTCAAAAGAGGTTTTTAGGGTCTGGCCAGGCCCAAGCATCCAAAGAGGCCAAAAAAGATAGGGGTAAGGGTAGGGGGAAGGCGAAAAAAGCGCCTGACGGCCATTTGGTGAAGCCGGGCCAAGAAACCTTAGAACCGCAAAGGCCGGAGGAGGGGGAAAAGGAAAATAAACCCTTAACCTTCCAGCTTCAAAACTTGGACCCTGGCCACGCCTGGTTTTCCGAGCAGGGGATAGAGCCGGAAACCGTAAAGCATTTTGGGCTTGGATTTTGTTCCAAGGGCATGATGAAAGGGCGGATTGCAATTCCGATCCTGGACCATTCCGGACAGCTGGTGGCCTATTGTGGCCGGGCCATTACAGACGACCAGGCCGAGGAAGAGGGAAAATACAAACAGCCCCCGGATTTTTATAAAAGTTTGGTGGTTTACAATCTTTTCGGCCAGGAAAAGAGCCCCAAGCCACTTGTTTTGGTGGAGAGCTATAAAAGCGTTTGGAAATTCCACCAAGCAGGCGTCAAGCGCGTTTGTGCCTTGCAGGGGGCCTCGATATCAGATGAACAGGTCGAGGCGCTTATAGGGTTCCTGGGTCATCGAGGAAAGGCTCTTTTTATGTTCGACGTGGATGAATCCGGAGAGAAATGCACGGCAGCTTGTTTTAGGGCCATAGGTTCGGAGCTCTGGTGCCGGGCCGTGGATTATTCGGCTTTTGGCAAAAAGCCCCATCACCTGGACCCGGAAAAAATCAAGGAGATTTTACAATAAAAAAAACCGTCCCAAAGACGGGAATACAAAGACGCTCTAAAATAAAAGCGTCTTTTTTATTTATAATTTATATGAGCGCCCACCCCTCACTTTCTGATTGAGTAAAAATTAATGGTAGTTGCCCATCTTTAGAAATATCAAGACGCTCTTTTACCCTATTTAATACGTAAGATGTAGCCAATCTTGTAGCATCTGCTTCTTGGGGGTATTTGCTTTTTTTAATAAAAACGGTGAAATATTTCCCCCCCCAGGTTTTATTTGACGCAAGTATAAAATATTTACGGTAATCTGAGTGAGATGGTTCTATCCATTTATCCCAACTTAAATCAAATATCTCACCAGTTTTTGCCGTATAGGCCCCAAGGCTTATTGGTTTTGATCTTTTCATACTTAATTCTTTCTGTTATTTTTTGCGCTTTTTAAATTCTATATCACCATAAGGCGGGGGAAGATGCTCTTTCCCAGGCAATTTAATAGCACCATCTTCATCTTTGGTGGGCGGATGAATGGTCGGAGAATGGCCATGATCCTGTTTTATTGTTTTTCCTTTTGAATCTTTTTCATATAAATCAACATGAGGTTGGCCGCCCCAACCATCACTTCTATGAAGATGGCTGGTTTCTTGGGTTGTCTTTTTCCCAAAAAGTAACCGGAAAGGTAATGTTATTATTTTAAATAGCGTTTTTAGGATAAAAACAACAATTGCTAATACTATGATTATTGCTATAATAGCTATGATTATACCAACAACCTGATTTTGCTGAACTAACTTTGTAATTTCCTGAATTATTTGTTGGATTTCTGCAGGCATATCCCCCCCCCTTTTTTCAGATAGATTTGATTCAGAAATTTCTAATGGTTAGATTCTATTTTGTCAATAGCCTCCACAGTATGTGGAATCAAAGACACCCCAACTTAAAGAGGGGTGCCTTTTTTATTTTTCCACAGCCCTCCTTGTTAACGGCTCAACTACGAACACAGTCACAACCACGAAACCGGCCCGCGCCTGGCCTTGCTCCTAAACCCAGTGTTTTTGGGGTTTAGGTGGTCCGACAAGCAAAACCACCACCTATTCCGGAGCAGTGCCGGCGCCAAACTTCTTGCCCAAAAGTCTAAAAGGCGCCGGCGGTCATAAGCTCAACAGTGGGAACCATCGGAACGGGCTGTGGATAATTTTATTATAAGGGAATAGGGGACTTAGTCAATCAGAGGCACGGTTTCACCGCATCCATTCACCCAGGAAGGCCCCAAAATTGTTTCCGGCCGGGATATGTCAAAAGACTTGTCCGGAGCCATCAAAAACATTTTTGACCCCTTTTTTCTTGGGTCAAGCTCTTTACCAGCTCGTAGAATGCTTTTTACCCGCTCCTCTGAAATGGTCAGGGTCAGGACCCGAACTTTTTTAAATCCGAAATTTTGAGAAAAAAGGTTTTGGGACCAGCTTTCCCAATATCCAACCAGTTTTTTATAAAAGCTCGACCTGGCCAGGTTG
>NZ_AUCT01000057.1 GCF_000429905.1 Desulfatibacillum aliphaticivorans DSM 15576
CTGGACTTCTACTCCTGCGCCGACTGCGGCCGCTGCTCCGATCAGTGCCCGGCCAACGCGGTGGGACGCCCCTTGTCTCCCCGGTTCGTGACCATCAAATGCCGTGACAAGATCTTCGGCGCCTTCCCCCTGAAGGGCGAGGCACTGCCCAACGACGAACTCATCGGCACGGTTTTGTCCGAGGACGAAATCTGGTCCTGCACCACCTGCGGCGCCTGCGAGGAGGAATGCCCCATCTTCATCGAATACATCGACAAGATGGTGGACCTGCGCCGGGGCATGGTGGACGAAGGCAACGTGCCCCAGTCCCTGCAAAAGCCCTTGAGCGCCATTGAAAAGCGCGGCAATCCTTACGGCAAGATGGAAAAGAAACGCGCCGAATGGACCAAGGAAATCGCCGAAGAGACCCCGGTCGCCGTGCTCAACACCAAAAAGGGCGAAACCTGCGACACCCTGTATTTCGTCGATTCCATCACGTCCTTTGACGATCAGATCTGCAAGATCGCCCAGTCCACGGCCCGCGTGCTCACCGCCGCCGGCGTGGAGTTCGGCGTCCTGGGGCCTGCTGAAAAGGACTCGGGCCATGAAGTCCGCCGCTTTGGCGAGGAAATGCTTTTCATGAGCCTGAAAGAGCAGAACACGGAGGCCATCGAGGCTTCCGGGGCCAAACGGATCGTCACCGCCGATCCCCACGCCCTGAACGCTCTGAAAAAGGACTACGACAACCTGCCGCCCGTGGAGCACATCAGCCAGGTGATCCTGAAGGCCGTGAAGCAGGGCAAGATCCAGTTCAAGAACGAAGAAACCGGCAAGACCTACGTGTACCACGATCCGTGCTACCTGGGCCGCCACAACCTTCTGTACGAGGATCCACGCCAGGTTCTGGACGCCATCCCGGGCCTGCATCGGGCCGAGATGGAAAAGAGCCGGGACCGGTCCTTCTGCTGCGGCGGCGGCGGATTGATGCTGTTCTACGAGCCCGAGGAAGAAACCCGCATGGGCAAGCTGCGCGTGGAAATGGCCAAGGAGGCCGGCGCCGACGTGGTGGTGACCGCGTGTCCGTTCTGCAAGGTGAACATCGAAGACGCCATCAAGACCTCCGGCCTGGAAGGCATCATGGAAGTCATTGACCTGGTGGAATTGGTGGATCAGCATTTGGTGAAATAGACATTTACCCGGCCGGGCTTTTGAGGGTTAAGCAAAGGCCCGGCCCGCGTTTTACATAGGACGTAACACAGGCGATATTGCCTTGCCGGAGCCAGGACAGCGAGGCCCCGAATTGGGCCGTCCGGCGAGGCAAAAGAAATTCCTTTTCCAACTTTGAAGGAGGATTACATGGACATTTTGGTATGCGTGAAGCGGGTGCCTGACACCGCTGAAAACGAAATTGAAGTCAATTCCGACGGAAGCGACATCGAGCGCGACGATGTTGTTTACTCGGTAAACGAGTGGGACAACTACGCAGTGGAAGAAGCCATTCAGATCCGGGACAACGTGGGCGGCTCCGTGACGGTGGTTTCCGTGGGCGACGAAGAGAGTGAAGAAGTGCTGCGTCGTGAAATGGCCATGGGCGCCGACAACGGCATCCTGGTGGACGACGAACTGTTTGAGAACACGGACGGCAAGGGCATCGCCGCGGCATTGAAGGCGGTCATTCAGGCGGGCTCCTACGACCTGATCATGACCGGCGCCCTGGCCGACGGCGGCGCGGGCCAGATCGGCGGCATGGTGGCTGCTATGCTGGACCTGCCCTACGCTTCGTTGGTGAACAAGATTGAAGTGGGCGACGGCTCCTTGAAAGTGGGTCGCGAGATCGAGGGCGGCAACCAGGAAATGAACGAAATTTCCCTGCCTTGCGTGGTCTCCATCCAGACGGGCATCAACGAACCCCGTTACGTGGGCATCCGCGGCATCCGCAAGGTTGCTTCCGTGGAAATCCCGGTGAAGAGCGCCGCCGACCTGGGC
>NZ_AUCT01000058.1 GCF_000429905.1 Desulfatibacillum aliphaticivorans DSM 15576
CCGAACTTTGACACCAATCTTGCCTTAAACAAGAAATCCAGATTGAAATCATTGAAGATAATATCTGTTTCGGGAAGGTTAATGTAGTACGTAAACTATTGTATTTATACTTGACTTAATGAATAATATATTATAGTGTTTACGCACTATGTATATCCGAATCGTCAAAAGTAAACAGCGGGGCAAGGTCTATCAGTCGGTCCAGATCGCGGAAAGCGTCAGGGAACCCGGCGTCAAAAATCCACGCACCAAAATTATCGCCCATTTGGGCCAGGTGGACAAGCTCAAGGAAAAGGACGTGGATAATATCATCAACGGGCTGTGCAAAGCCATTGGCAGGCCCGCCCGGGATGATTTCGCCGTTGATTACGCCAAGGATTTCGGCCACATATGGTCCATCGTACAGATATGGAAGCATCTTAGGATCGGGCTGGTTCTGGAGCGCCACGCCAAAAAGTCCGGAGCAGAGTTCGACCTGCCCCAGCATATTTTGCTCATGGCCGCCAACCGCCTGTGCGATCCCCGGAGCAAACTGGGGCTTCTGGCCTGGCTGGAAGGGGTGTATTTCCCGGGCGTGGACGGAGAACAGGTCGAGTACCATCATCTCATGCGCGCCATGGACTGGCTTATCAGCCAAAAGGATTCCATCGAAAGGGAACTGGCCCAGGAGCATATTGATTTGTTTAACAAAGACTCCTTAGATCTGGTTTTTTACGACATCACCAGCACCTACTTCGAGGGGGATAAATCCATAAGTGCTGAGGATATTCGGGCTTACGGCTATAGCCGGGACCATCGTCCGGACCGCCGCCAGATCGTCATTGGCATGGTGATCACGCCCGAAGGCATCCCCCTGTGCCACCATGTGTTTTCCGGCAATACCGTGGACAAAACCACCGTGGCCATGGTGGTGAAAGACCTCAAGGATCGCTTCGGCATTCGGCGGGCCGTGGTGGTGGGGGACCGGGGCATGCTCTCAGACGACAACCTGGACGCTCTGCTCACCGAGGAATTCGGGTATGTGGTGGCCCATCCTTTACGGCGCAACAATGCCGTCAGGGATTTTATCAAGGCCAGCCGCAAGGATCTGGACCATTCCGAAGAAGCCGAAGAGCAGTTCACCGAAAACGTGTGCCAGGGAGTGAAGTTCGTTATGGCCTATGATCCAGCCAGGGCCGCCCAGGTGAGGCGTCATCGCATGGAAGCCATCACCAAGGCGGACGCCCTGATCAAGGACGTGAAAGCCCGCCTCAGGCGAAGCCGGGAAGGCAGGCAGCGGGGCCGTCCTCTTACGCAGGAAGGGGCGCTTTTTCAGATTCGGGATTATTTGAAAAAACGGGATCTTTTAAGATACTATGAGCTTTCCCTCGCGGACAATGGAGGCGTCAGCGTGCGCGCCGACCGGAAGACCCGCAAGTGGGAGGATCTCATCGACGGCAAACTGGTGGTGGAGTGCACGGAGTTGGACCTGCCTCCCAAGGACGTGATTGCCCGTTACAAGGATCTGCAGACCATCGAGCGGGGCTTCCGATCCCTAAAGAGCACCCTGGAGTTACGTCCTGTGTATCACTGGTCGGAGCAGCGCATTCGCGCCCATGTGTTCATTTGTGTGCTTGCCCTGATGGTGGAGAGATACATGAGCTTGACTTTGGCGCCTTTGTCCATTTCAGCGTCACGCGCCTTAGACAAGCTCCAGCAGATCAAGGCGGGACAGGCAAAACTCCATGGGATGGCGGTTCCCGTGCTGACCCGCGTGGAGGAGGAGCACAGGGCGATTTACACTCAGTTGGAAATATCCTTTCCTAAAATCAAGAGCTTATAAGGTTTGTAGTACGAAAAACCCTATTGGTGTTTTTATAACACACTGAAAATGCTCCATATCCGTTTTTGGCGGTGTTAAAGTTCGG
>NZ_AUCT01000059.1 GCF_000429905.1 Desulfatibacillum aliphaticivorans DSM 15576
ATTGAGTTGGAAACGGGCATGACCTGGAACCAGGTTCGCAGGATTCTGGAGCGTTTGCACATGGGAGAATTTTTTTTGAATAATTCGCGTGTACTACAGCGCACGGTATTGACGCCTGATCAAAATAAAATACTGAAAAAATTGAAGATAAAGCCTCCTCCCCTTATCAAAAAGATCGATTTGACCTCCTGACTTGTAGGCACCACACTATTTTTGCCTCCATTGATAACTATTTGTTTTTATATCCTATTGGCAAAATCATGTTCCTACCGCTGTCGAAGGCAGGCGGAAGGCAACACCGGGTGCGGCGTTATGCGCGAGCCTCATCCGGGTCCTGCGCCGTCGGAGACCCTGTGCACGTACGGAAACTCCTTGCACGGGAACCGGGAGATCCCACAAGTTCCTCTTTCAGATGGCAAGAGTGGACAGACCGGGAAGGCCAAAAGCCAAACGCCGGTCATGCACGCTTGTGGGAAGTCGGATGCCTGCATAGTACCTGAGAAGCTGTCGAACAAAGACTGGGTAAACCAGGCGGCGGAGACGGTGGAGGAAAGGCGGGCAACCAAGGGAAACACTTTGCTGAAGGCCGCGCCCCGGACACAGCGCCGGATCGGTGTGTCGACCGGACTGCATCGTGTGCGAAAAGTAGCACGTGAAAGAAAGGATGAACGGTTCACAGCCCTGCTTCACCATGTGACCCGGACGGCATTGCACGAAAGTTTTCATGCATTGAAACGGCAAGCCGCTCCGGGTGTGGATGGAATGACATGGATACGATACAGGGCAAACCTCGACCATAGACTGGCGGACCTGCATGAGAGGATACAGCGCGGGACTTACCGCGCCCAACCTTCCAGGCGGGTATACATCCCTAAACCGGATGGACGCACAAGGCCCCTCGGCATTGCGGCATTGGAGGACAAGATTGTCCAGCACGCTGTAGGGCGGGTGCTAAACGCAGTTTACGAGGAAGACTTCCTTGGGTTTTCTTACGGATTCAGGCCAGGGCGCGGGCAGCATGACGCCCTGGACGCCTTGTTCGTCAGCCTGACACGAAGGAAAGTGAACTGGGTGCTCGATGCAGACATTAAGGGCTTCTTTGACGCTATCAGCCATGAGTGGATGCTGAAATTTGTCGAGCACAGGATTGCCGATCCCCGGATACTTCGGCTGCTGCGCAAATGGCTGCGGGCGGGCGTATCCGAGGAGGGCGCTTGGTCCATAACACAGGAAGGGACGCCGCAGGGGGCGGTCATATCTCCTCTGTTGGCAAACATTTACCTGCACTATGTTTTGGATCTGTGGGTGCACCACTGGCGAAGGACAAAGGCCAGCGGGGACGTTGTGATCGTGAGATACGCCGATGATTTTGTTGTGGGGTTTCAGCACCGTCATGAAGCCGAACAATTCCTTGATGCTTTGAGACAAAGGCTGGAAAAGTTCGCCCTTGCCCTCAATACCGAAAAGACCCGCTTGTTGGAATTTGGGCGGTGTTTAGAATCATTGCTGTGGCACTTGCCGCCTCATGGTAGAAGACCTTTTCAAAAACTCGGCAAGGCGTTGGTTGTTGGTGCCAGATAGTTTGGAGCGCTTCATCGGTGAGGCTTCCGCCGACAGAGCATAGGGAAATGGGAGTCAAACTGGTCTTCCAGGTCCTTGAGACTGGCGCTTTGGGTAAGATGGGAGAAAGTCATGGCTACAAATGTTCCTACCGGGGAAGTTTGCTATAAGAGCACCCAGGAAGGAAAGCCCAGTTTTTCGATGCGATTAGAAGCATAGTAAGCCTTCAGGGGGTAGTTAGCCCGGGTTACTGATCCATGCAAGGTCTGTGGGTTGGTTTTTCAGGAAGTCGGAGATAATTTGGACGAGTCTG
>NZ_AUCT01000060.1 GCF_000429905.1 Desulfatibacillum aliphaticivorans DSM 15576
CCCGCGTCGTTGTCAATGATCAGGGCGGAACCCGCTGCGATATCCGTGGTGGAGTCGCCGTCGTTCTGGACGCTGCCGTTGGGCAGGTGCAGGCTGACGTTCGAGCCCGCATCGATCTCGTTCACAATGATGTCCCCGGCGTTCAGCAGGGTCACGTCCACGCTCTTGCCGGCGTCAATGTCCCGGAGGGTCACGCCGTCGAACTCTTCGATGACCACGTTGCCGGTTCCGCCGTCGGCGTCGATGATGTCGCCCTTGGTGTCTATGTCAATGCCGGTGGTGGAGGTCACGTCGATGATGTCGCCCGTGATGAGGCCGGAGCCAACCACCCAACCGATGGTGTTAATGGTTACGTCGCCCAGCGAACCCGCGTTGATGAACTGATCCACGGAGAGGTTGCCGGCCGTGTTGATGTCTATGTTGTAGCCGTTGGAGTCGATGCCGCTCACGCCGTTCACCGTACCCACGGTCAGGCCCGTCGCCGCATCGTCGTCAATGGCCACCGTACCGGTCGTATCCACCGCGATCTCGGTCATGGCGTTGCCGGCCTGGGCCAGGCTTACTGCGCCGCCCGCCGTCACTTCCACGCCCACGTCCGTGGTCACCGTGCCGCCGGTCTGGTTCACGCCGCCGGAAGCATGCAGCATGATGCTGCCGCTGTTGCCGGTCACGTCGTTGCCCAGGATGATGCTCCGGTCCGGACCGTTGGTGGTCAGGGTGATGGTTCCGGGGCCGTCCGCATCCAGCACGCCCACGGTCAGGATGTCGCCGTCCGTGGTGGTGATTACGATGGAGCCGGAGTTGGCCGTGTCAAATCCGTTGGCGCCCACCGTCAGGTCGGTCTCTTCACGGATGGTCACGTTATTCACCACGTTGGCGCCCGCGGCATGAGCCGTATGCACCTCGGTGTCCAGGTTCACGTCGCCATTGGCGCTTGTGTCAACCACCAGGATGCCGGCGAACACGTCCCTTGTGCCCGTTCCCGTGCTGTCCCAGATGTCGCCCGAAGCGTTCAGGTTCACCGTGTCGCCGGCCGCTTCCACGTACCGCACGTCCAGGCTTCCGCCGGCCGTCAGGGTCACGTTCTGGCCGGTTCCCTGAGCCCGTACGTCCATGGCGATCAGGTTGTCCGCGTCCACGTACGTGATGTCGCCGTTCTGGGTCTCGGCGTACAGGGTGTCCACATTGTTGCCGCCGCCGTCCAGGATGTCTCCGTCCTCAAGGATGGTCACGTCCAGGGTTCCGCCGGTGGTGTTCTGGATCGTCACGGTGTCCGCTTCGTCGATGGTCGCAACGCCGGTTGCACTGAAGAAGGCCTCCACCGTGCCGGCGTCCGTGTTCAGGTCGATGGACTTGGTTGCGTCCACGTTCACAAAACCCGCCGTCACAACCGCGCCGTCCACCGTGGTGATGCTGCCGCCAAGCGCGCTCAGATCGGCCGTGCCGCCGCCCGCCGTGATGTCTGCGTTCACGTGCAGGTTAGCCGCTGCGTCCAGGGTGACGTCGCCCTTGGCCGTGATCACGCCGGACAGGCCCTGATCCACGCCGTCAACCGCGCCCACCGTCAGGTCGCCGCTGGTTCCGTCGATTTCAATATCGCCGCCGGCCAGCACCGCCAGGGTTACGCCGTTGTTATCCAGGTCGATGTTCGTCACGCTGCCTGCAGCTTCCAGGGCAACCTCAGGAGAGGTGATCACGCCGCCCGTGATATTGCCGCCAGCCTCGATGGCCGCCCGGGTCGTTGCGTCCACGCTCACCACGGTCACA